>DASWUP010000318.1:0-8250 GCA_036401635.1 Steroidobacteraceae bacterium | reverse complement strand
GCCAGGGGAACAGCGCGAAGCTCTGGAACACCATGGCGATGCCCGCGGCAGGACCGGCCACCGGGTGGCCCAGATAATTCACCACGCCCGCAGAGCATTCGTCGAGCCCGGCGATCGAGCGCAGCAGCGTGGACTTTCCGGAACCGGAGCGCCCGAGCAGGCCCACGATCTCCCCCGGCCGCAGCGTGAGATTCACGTTCTCGAGGACCACCAGCTGATCCCCGTCGGGCTTGCGGAAGGACTTGCACACGCCCTGGCAGTCGAGCAGCGGCGCGAGATTCAGTGCGGGGGCGGTGGCGTTCACGGTGCGCTCCTGGCTCATGTCCTTCAGCTGATGCGGAACTTGCGCTCGGCGCGCGCATACAACGGCCGCCAGAACAGCCGGTTCAGCGTGACGACGAACAGACTCAACACCACGATACCGAGCACGGTGCGCTGAAAGTCCGCCGCGTTGGTAGCGTTGGCAATGTAGGCACCGAGCCCGTGCGCCGTCAGCTTCTCCTGTCCCCAGGTGGCCACTTCCGCGACGATGCTCGCATTCCAGGAACCGCCCGAGGCGGTGATGGCCCCGGTAACGTAGAACGGAAACACCGCCGGTAACCCGACCCGACGCCACCACAGCCAGCCGTGCACCCTGAGGTTCTCCCCCGCATAGCGCAGCTCCGGGGCGATGGACGAAGCGCCCACGATCACATTGAAAAGAATGTACCACTGAGTGCCCAGGATCATGAGCGGGCTCAGCCAGATGTCGGGATTCAGCTTCCACAGCACGATGCCGGACACCACGATGGGGAACAGCAGGTTCGCCGGGAAGGCGGCCAGGAACTGCGCGATGGGCTGCACGATGCTCGCCACGCGCGGGCGCATGCCGACCACAACGCCGATGGGCACCCACACCACGCTCGCGAGCGCGATCAGTACCGCCACGCGCAGCAGCGTGATGAACCCCAGCAGGATGACATGGCCGATCTCGGCCAGGTGGACCTCGCCGAGCACAAAGCGCGCGGTGTTCCACAGCGCCGCCGACCCGATGAGCCCGAGGAGTGCGTACCAGCCGTAGTCGCCCCGACGCGAATTCCAGGCGCCGCGCCGGGGCGCCTGGGCCAGCAGCGCCGGCGGGCGCGGTCGCATGCCGGCACGCAGCATGGCGGCAAACGCGCGGGCGATGAGGCTGAGAAAGTGCGAGCGGCGCATCATGGTGAGCGCCCAGGAGCGGCTCGGGGTAAGCCCTACCTTCTGCTCGAGGCGGAACCAGTCGGCACTCGCGGTCAGCGGACGGAACAGCAACTGGTCGAAAATCAGGATGACCACGGCCATCGCGGCAATCGCCCAGCCGATGGCCGTAAGGTTGCGCTGCTCGATGGCGAGCGCGATGTAGGAGCCGACGCCCGGCAGAGTGACGGTCGTATTGCCGACGCTGATGGCCTCGGAGGCCACGACGAAGAACCAGCCGCCCGACATCGACATCATCATGTTCCAGATGAGCGCCGGCATCGCGAACGGCACTTCCAGGCGCCAGAACCGCGTCCAGGTGCTCAATTGGAAGTTGCGTGCCACCTCCACCAGCTCCTGCGGAATGCTGCGCAGCGAGTGGTAGAAACTGAATGCCATGTTCCACGCCTGGCTGGTGAAAATCAGGAATATGGCGGCCAGTTCCGCGCCCGCCACGCGCCCGGGCGTGAGCTGCAGGAAGAACACGATGGTGATCGAGAAGCCCAGAATCGGCACCGACTGCAGGAAATCCAGCAGCGGTACCAGGATCACTTCCGCCCGCCGGCTCTTGGCTGCGAGCGTCGCGTAGCTGAAGGTGAACGCGAGCGAAGCGAGCATCGCGATCAGCATGCGCAGCGCAGTGCGCGCGGCGTAGCCGAAGAGCGCCGACGGTGCCAGCGAGATCGGTGTCGCCTCCAGTCGCGCGAGCGAACCGGCCAGCCCGTGCGCCGCCTGGGCGACATACACGAAGAATGCAACCACCAGCACGAAGGCGAGCAGGTCCCAGCCGCCCGGCACGTAGCGGGTTCGCAGAACCGAGATGGGCAGCCGCTCGATGCGCATCCGGCGAAGTTTGCCCGAAGGAGGTGACGATTGGCACCGCTTTGCCCACACGCCCTGAAGGCGGCACGCTCGTGTTGAGCACTCACCGTGCAAAACACCGCGCGAGTGTCGTACGATACTTTGCTATGAAAGCAACCTTCGTCCGGGCGGCCATGGCCGCCACACTCGCAGTGGCTCTGAGCGCCGCTGCGCACGCCCAAAACACACAAAGCCCCGACACCAAGACCGTCATCAAAGAAGACGCCAAGGCGGTCGGCCACGCGGTGGCGCACAGCGCCCGCACCGTCGGACACGAGGCAAAAAGCAAGTCCCGGGAGGCCGGTCACAAGGTTGCCGAGAAGACCAAAACGGCGCGGGATACGATCCGCGATGACTCCAAGAAGGCAAGTCACGCGGTCGCCGACGGCGCCAAGACCATCGGCAAGACGGTCAAGGACAGCGCCGAGAAGGTCAAGACGACCGTGAAGCGCAAGTCCGACGAGCCGCAGCCGCAGAACTAAGCGCATCGATCGGAGGACCGATGCGCGCGCCAGCGGGCCTGCATCTGGACTACGTCTCACTTGCCGAATACCAGGCGGCACGGTGGGCCGACGTGCTGGGTGTCGCCACCTTCAACGGCACGCCGGACGCGGCGGCCGGGGTTGCGGAAATTCCGATCGCGCAGGTCCGCACGCCGGTGCTCCCCGGCAGCGAGCACGTCTATGAAGTCTGGCGCTGCGGCCGGCCCGCCGCGTCCGGCCAGCGCGAGCGAGTGCGCTTCCGACGCACCGCCGACATGCTGTTTGGCTGCATTGCCGTGAGCGAAGCGCAGTTCGCAGCGCCGACGCACAGCGCGCTGCACCAGGCCACGACCCAGGCCTATCGGGAGATCTGCGCGACGCTCGATGCTGAGAACTACCCTCACCTGCTGCGCGTGTGGAACTATCTGCCGGACATCAACCGCGATTCCCACGGCACCGAGCGCTACCGGCAATTCAACAGCGCGCGCCAGCACGCGCTGCACGAGTACGGCCGCTCGCTCAAGGGCAACGTTCCGGCGGCCTCCGCGCTCGGCGCCACCAGCGACAGTCCCCTGGTGGTGTACTTCCTCGCCGGGCGCACCGCGCCGACTTTCGTCGAAAATCCCCGCCAGGTCAGCGCCTACCACTACCCGCTGCAGTATGGGACTCACAGCCCGGTGTTCTCGCGCGCGACGCTGCTGCGCCAGCCCGGGGGAGGTCTGGCTCTGTTCATCTCCGGCACCGCGAGCATCGTCGGTCACCGCTCGCTCCACATCGGGGACACTGCGGCCCAGACGCGTGAGACTCTCACCAACATCGAGGCGCTGCTCGCGGAGGCCAACCGTGTGGCGGGCGGTGCGCACTTCGAGTTGGGCGCGCTCGCCTGCAAGGTCTACGTACGCCGGCCGGCGGATCTGCCCGTCATCAAGGCGCAACTCGCGCCCGCAGTCGGTGCCGGGGCAACGGTCATCTACCTGCAGGCGGACATTTGCCGCCAGGATCTACTGGTCGAGATCGAAGCGACCGGATTGAGTTCGCTGCGCGCGGATGCCTGAAGGCCACGCGCACCTGCTTCGAAGATGACATGCACACCCGGAAATCCAGCGCCGCTCGCGCTGCTGACGGCTGCGCTGGCGGCGGTGGCCTGCAGCGCCGCGCGCGCCGAGACGAAACCGCTGTGGGAGTTCGGCCTCGGGGTCGGCGCGCTGGTCTTCAACGATTACCGCGGCTCCGATACCGTGCACGCATACCCGGTGCCGGTGCCCTATGTGGCGTATCGAGGGAAGTTTTTAAAAGCAGATCACAATGGCGTGCGTGGCAGGTTGTTCGACCAGGACAAAATCGAGCTCAACCTGAGCGTCAACGGCACGACCCCGGTGCGCAACGACTCCGCGCGCCATGGCATGCCGGACCTTCGCTCGACGCTCGAAGTCGGGCCGTCGCTCAATGTGCACCTGTGGCGCAGCGCCGATACGCGCCTGAAGCTCGACGTGCGCCTGCCGGCGCGCGCCGCGGTCACTGTCGAGGCCTCCCCGCGCATGATCGGCATGTTCCTCACGCCGCACCTCAGTCTCGACATCGCACAGCGGCGCGGAGCGGATGGCTGGAAGCTGGGACTGCTCGCCGGCCCGCTGTTCGCCAATCGCCGCTACGACGATTACTTCTATAGCGTCGCGCCGCGGTACGCAGCGGCCGATCGGCCGGCCTTCCAGGCGCGCGGCGGCTACGCGGGCACGCAGTTCATCGTCTCCCTGACGCGCCGCTACCCCTCCTACTGGCTGGGCGCGTACCTGCGCCGCGACACACTCGCCGGCGCAAGCTTTGCCGACAGCCCGCTCGTCAGGCGCGCCAGCTACTGGTCGGGCGGCTTCGGTATTGCGTGGATCATCCGGCAGTCTTCACGGCTCGTAGAAAGCAAAGATTGACCCCGTCCCACACCCACCTGGTGCTGATTCCGAGCTACAACCCGGGCGGCAAAGGCCTCGAGACCGTGCGCGCGGCGCGTGCGCAGTGGGACCCGGTGTGGGTGATCGTGGACGGCAGCACGGACGGCTCGGGCGAGGCCTTGAGCGCCCTGGCGCGCAGTGATCCGCACTTGCGCGTGTTGGTGCGTGCGAGCAACGGCGGCAAAGGCGCGGCGCTCTTCGACGGCCTCATCGAGGCAGCGCGCGCCGGCTTCACCCACGCACTCGCCATGGATTCCGACGGCCAGCACCCCGCGCAGTGCATCGGTGCCTTCATGGCCGCCTCGGTCGCCGCACCGCATGCCATGATTCTCGGCGAGCCGGTGTTCGATGCCAGCGCGCCGCACATCCGCCTGCGCGGGCGCAGGATCGCCAACTGGAGCACTAATCTCGAGACGCTGTGGGCCGGAATCCACGACACGCTGTTCGGCTTTCGCGTCTATCCCATCGCGCCGCTCCTCGCCGCGATGCAGAAGAGCCGCTGGATGCGGCGCTTTGATTTCGACCCCGAGGCGGTGGTGCGCCTGAGCTGGCGCGGCGTTCCCGCCGTGAACCTGCCCGCCCCGGTGCGCTACTTCACGGCCGAGGAAGGCGGCGTCTCACACTTTAATTATTGGCGCGACAACGTGCTGCTGACATCCATGTACTTCCGGCTGCTCCCCGGCTTCCTGATCCGCCTGCCGCTCCTCATCGCGCGGCGCCTTGTATAATGCGCACCTGCCACAGCCTTAGCCCTTAGGATCAAATGTCCGACAAAGTCTCTCCGCTTCGGCAGCCGGCCGCCCCGGTGAGCGCGGCCGCACTCACGCGCGAGGTCGCCGGCCTCATCGTCGAGGCGCTGAACCTGGACGTCGCGCCCGCCGACATCGATCCGGACAAGCCGCTGTATGGCGAGGGTCTGGGCCTGGACTCGATCGACATCCTGGAAATCGCGCTCGTCGTATCCAAGCAGTACGGGGTGCAGCTGCGCGCCGACAACCAGGAGAACGAGCGCATCTTCGGTTCGCTGCGCCGGCTCACCGACTACATCACCGCGCACAGGACGAAGTAGACACCTGGCTACGCTGCCGCTGATAGCGCACACCTCCAGCGACGCGGTCATTGCGTACCGCGCCGGGGCGCCGATTCTCGTAAAGCAGTTCCTCGCCGACCTCACCCGGGTGGCACGGGAGCTGGGCGCCGGCGGCCACGTGCTTAACGCGTGCGCGGACCGCTATCACTTCACGGTGGGTTTCGCCGCCTGCCTCGTGTCCGGCAAGGTGAGCCTGCTGCCCTCGACCCATACACCCGAAGTCATCCGCCAGCTCAGCGCCTTCGCACCGGACGTCATCTGTCTCACGGATGAAGCCGAGTGCGGCATCGACCTGCCGCGCGTGCCGTTCCCCCGCGACGCCAGCGTGTTGAGCGGGGCCGAGTTGTCCGTCCCTGCGATCGACAGCGCGCAGCTCGCCGCCTACGTGTTCACCTCCGGATCCACCGGCACACCGCTCCCTTACGCCAAGAGCTGGGGGCGCCTCAACGCCTGCGTGCGCGAAGAGGCCGAGCGGCTCGGCCTGTCCGGCGGCGCGTCATGCGCCATCGTCGCCACGGTCCCGCCACAGCACATGTATGGCTTTGAATCGAGCGTGCTCCTGGCTTTGGGGAGCGGGCACGCGCTGTGCGCCGAACGTCCGTTCTACCCGGCGGATATCGCCGGCGTGCTGAGCGCGGTGCCGCGTCCGCGGATTCTCATCTCGACCCCGATTCACCTGCGGGCGCTGCTCGAGTCCGGGATTGCGCCGGCGCCGGCGGATCTCATCGTGTCATCCACCGCACCGCTCGCACAGCAGCTCGCCGCCGAGGTCGAGCAGCGTTTCAACACCCGCCTGCTGGAGATTTACGGCTCGACCGAAACCGGGCAGATCGCCGTACGTCGACCGACGCACAGCCCCGAGTGGCGGCTGTGGTCCGGCGTCACGCTGTCGGTTAAGGACAACGAGACCTGGGCGCAGGGCGGTCACATCGAGCAGCCGACGCGCATGTGCGACGTGCTGGAGGTGACGGGCGCCGGGCGCTTCCTGTTGCACGGGCGCGTGGCGGATCTCGTCAACATCGCCGGCAAGCGCAGCTCGCTCGCGTACCTCAACCACCAGTTGAATTCCATTCCCGGTGTCATCGACGGCGCGTTCTTTCACCTCGATGACTCGCGCGCCACGCACACCGGGGTGGCGCGCGTGGCCGCCTGCGTGGTCGCCCCGCAGCTGGATGCGACGAAGGTGGTGGAGGAACTGCGCCGGCGGATCGATCCGGTCTTCCTGCCGCGCCCGCTGCTGTTCGTGGCGCGCCTGCCGCGCACCAGCACCGGCAAACTGCCGCAGGAGGCGCTGAGGTCCCTGGCGGCGACGCACCTGAAGTCCGCGTGACTGTCCCCCATGGGCGCCGTCACGACCGTCACCATCGCCGCCGAGCACCCGGCACTCGCCGGACACTTTCCCGGCGCGCCAATTCTTCCCGGCGTGCTGCTGCTCGATGAGATGGTGCGCGCGGTAGAGCAGGAGCGGGCTCACGCGCTGACGCGTTGGCGAATCGGCGCGGCGAAGTTCCTGAAGCCGGTGCGCCCGGGTGAAACGCTCACCCTCGAGCACGAACCCCTGCCGAATGGCTCGATACGCTTCAGCATCTCGAGTGCCGGACGACCGGTCGCCCACGGGGTGCTGATTCCCGCGATCGCGCAGCAGGAGCTGGATGATGACGGTCAGGCCGGTTGACGCCTCCGCGGCCCCAGCCCCACGGGCCAGCGCTGCGCAATGGGCAGGTGAACCCGAGCGCGGCAGCGCGATGCTCTTGAAGATCATGATTTTCCTGTCGCTGCGACTCGGCCGTCCGCTGGCGCGCTGCCTCCTGTACAGCATCGCGGCCTACTTTTTCGCGTTCGCGCCCGGCGCGCGCCGCAGCGCGCGCGAGTATCTGCGCCGCTCGCTCGCTCGCGAGCCGAGCGGCGTCGATCGCTTTCGCCAGGTGTTTACTTTTGCCTCGACCATCCTCGATCGCCTCTACCTGGTGACGGAGCGCTACGGCCTGTTCGAGATCTCGATCGAGGGCGAGGCGCTCATGCAGGAGGCGGCCGCGCGCGGCAGCGGGGCCTTTCTCCTCGGGGCTCATCTGGGCAGCTTCGAGATCATGAGCGCCGTGGGCCGGCGCCGGCCGGGTCTGCGCGTGGCGATGGCGATGTACGCGCACAACGCCAGCCGGGTGGCCGCGTTTTTCCAAGCCGCCAATCCCGCCAACGCCCCCGAGATCATTGCGCTCGGGAACCTCGAGGCGATGCTGCGCATCCGCGACTGCCTGGATGAAGGAACGTTCGTCGGCATGCTCGCCGATCGCACCATCGCTGAAGCCCCGGCGCAGGTGGTGCGTTTCCTCGGACATCCTGCCCTTTTCCCCTCCGGACCGATGCGGGCCGCCGCCGCGCTGCGCAGTCAGGTGATTTTCATGACCGGTCTGTATCGGGGCGGTAACCGCTATCACCTGGTATTTCGGCAGCTCGCGGACTTCTCGCAACCGGCTGCCGGCGGACGCGAGACTGCCGTGCGCGCGGCGATCGAGCGCTACGTGGCCTTCCTCGAGGAGTACTGCCACAGCGATCCCAGCAACTGGTTCAACTTCTACGATTTCTGGCATGGCGGGGAGACGCCAGAGGCCGCGCGGGAGGCGCAGGCATGAGGGCGCGCACCGGCCACCTGCTCGCCAGC
>DASWUP010000317.1:0-13019 GCA_036401635.1 Steroidobacteraceae bacterium | reverse complement strand
CCCGCGGCAATCCGCGCCGCGCAGAACAAGCTCAGCGTCGCCTGTATCGATGAATGGAAAAACCGCGACGGCAGCCCCGCCTTCGGCGGCACGTGCCTCAACGCGGGCTGCATTCCCTCCAAGGCGCTGCTGGAATCCACCGAGCTCTACCATCGCGTGCACGAGGAGTTCGCCGTGCACGGCATCAAGGTAGCGGGCGCAGCGCTCGACCTGGCGCAGATGCAGAAGCGCAAGGGCGGCATCGTGCGCGGCATGACCCAGGGGATCCTCGCCCTGTTCAAGGCCGCGGGCGTCACCCCGCTCCAGGGGCATGGCAAACTGCTCGCCGGTCGCAGGATCGAATTCACCGCGCACGATGGTACGCGCCGCCAACTTACTGCCAAACACGTGGTGCTCGCTTCGGGTTCTACACCTATCGAGCTGCGTTCCGCGCCGTTCAGAGCGCCGCACATCGTGGATTCCTGGGGAGCGCTCGATTTTGACGCCGTGCCGAAAAGCCTCGGCGTCATCGGCGCGGGTGTGATCGGACTGGAATTGGGGAGCGTATGGCGCCGGCTCGGTGCCGAGGTCGTAGTGCTGGAAGCGCTGCCGGATTTCCTGGCATTCGCCGACCAGCAGCTCGCCAAGGAGGCGTTGCGGCACTTCAAGAAACTCGGCCTCGACATTCGCCTGGGCACCAAGGTCACGGGCGCGGTGATCTCGGGCGCGAGCGTCGATGTCGCGTACGAGGATGCGAAAGGCGCGCAGCACCTGAGTGTCGAGCGGCTGGTGGTCGCGATCGGCCGCCGCCCCTATACCAAGGATCTGCTCGGAGCGGATACCGGGGTGCAGCTGGACGAACGCGGCTTCATTGCGGTCGATCATGTCTGCCGCACGGGTGTCGAGGGCGTGTGGGCGATCGGGGACTGCGTGCGCGGCCCGATGCTGGCCCACAAGGGCAAAGAGGAGGGCGTGATGGTGGCGGACCTGATCGCCGGCCGCTTTGGCGAATTCAACTACAAGGTGATTCCGTCGGTTATCTACACCGCACCGGAAATCGCCTGGGTCGGGCTCACCGAGGAGCAGGTCAAGGCGAGCGGCCGCGAGTACAAGACCGGCGTGTTCCCGTTCCTCGCTGCCGGGCGGGCGCGCGCCCTGGAGCAGGCAGCCGGCTTCGCAAAGATCGTAGCCGCGCGGGATGACGACGAGATCCTCGGCGTGCATATCATCGGTCCCATGGCCGGGGAGTTGATCGCGGAAGCGGTGCTCGCCATGGAATACTCGGCCAGCAGCGAGGATCTGCAGCGGACCATCCACGCGCATCCGACGCTGTCAGAGGCGCTGCACGAGGCGGCGCTGGCCGTCGACAAGCGCTCCATCGACTCAATCAACCGCTGACAGTCACGCGCGTCGGCTCTAAAGGCGGCGGCGCGCTTCGATGACGTTCGCCACGCCTGCGAGCCGCCGCAGGACGCGGGCGAGCTGCTCGAGGTCGTTGACCGCGACGCTGAGTGCGACATGCGCAATGCCGGCATCGTGGTCGGTCTTCGAAGTCACCGCATCGATGCTCAGGCGCTCAACCGCCAGCACGTCGGTCAGATCACGCAGCAGCCCGCGGCGATCGTAGGCGCTGACGGAGAGTTCCACGTTGAGCGCAGCGGTCTCCGCTGTGGTCCACTCGACCTTCAGCACACGATCGGGCTTGAGCGCACTCATACGCCGCAGACTCGCACACTCGCTGCGATGGACCGTGACGCCCCGGCCGAGGGTGACATAACCGGTGATCGGCTGGGGGCGCAGCGGCGCACAACAGCGCGCCAGCGTGGTCGGCAGATCGCCCACACCCTCGATTTCAACCGGCGAGGCGCGGCGCCGCGCCCCGCCCGGACGCGGCGCGCGCACCACCGGCCGCGGCGGCTCGAACAACCGCGTCGCTGCGTGCATCAGCTGCGTAACGGTGATCTCGCCCTCGCCGAGCAGCTCATGCAGGTGATCGGTGTCGCGTGCCTTGAGCTCCTGCGCCAGGGCGCTGATCTGTTCGGGGCGCGCGCCGATACGTGTCAGCTCGCGTTCGGCGATGCCGCGGCCGGCGTTGCGGTTTTCGCCTACGTCCTGCTTACGGAACCAGGCGCGCACCTTGCTGCGATTGCGCGCCGAGATCAGGTAGTGCTGCTCGGGCGCGAGCCAGTCGCGGCTGGGAGCGTCGTGCTTGCCGGTGATGACCTCGACGATTTCGCCGTTGGCGAGCACGTGTGTGAGCGGCACGATGCGGCCGTTGGCCTTGGCGCCGCGGCAGCGGTGGCCCAGTGAGGTGTGGACACTGTAGGCGAAATCCAGTGGCGTCGCGCCGCGCGGCAGGTCGATCACCTCGCCCTTGGGAGTGAGCACGTAGACCCGGTCCGCAAACAGCTCGGTGCGCATACCCTCGATCAGGTCGCGGTCCGCGTCCGCGCCGTCCTCCCGGCCGTCGTGAGGTTCCAGCAGGCGCCGCACCCATTCGATCTTGCGCTGGTAGTGCGCATCGCGCAGACCACCCTCCTTGTAGGTCCAATGCGCCGCGACACCGAGCTCGGCGTGCTCGTGCATCTCGCGCGTGCGGATCTGCACTTCGAGGCTGCGCCCTTGCGGGCCGATCACGGCGGTGTGGATCGAGCGATAGCCATTGCCCTTGGGTGTGGCGACGTAGTCGTCGAACTCACCCGGAATATACGGCCACTGACCGTGGACGATGCCGAGCGCGGCGTAGCATTCAGGGATTGAAGCGACCACCAGGCGCACGGCGCGCACGTCGAACAGCTGCTCGAACGCGAGCTGCTTGCGCTGCATCTTGCGGTAGATGCTGTAGATGTGCTTCGGACGCCCGCAGACTTCGGCTTCGATGCCCGCGGCCCGCAAGCGAGCTCGCAACTCGCCACACAGCGTCTCGATGTAGCGCTCGCGGTCCGCGCGGCGCTCATTGAGCGCGGCCGCGACGCGGCGGTACTCCTCCGGCTCGAGGTAGCGGAAGGCGAGATCCTCGAGCTCCCATTTCAACTGCCACACGCCCAGGCGGTTGGCGAGCGGCGCATAGATAGCGCGCGCTTCGAGCGCACGCCGCTCGCGCTCCGGGCCCGGCAGTTCGCGCGCGTGGCGTAGCACGACCAGCTCCTCGGCGAGCCGCGCCAGCACCAAGCGCGGGTCGCTCACGACCGCAAGCAGCATCTTGCGCAGCGTTTCAGCCTGACGCGTGTCCAGGCCGTGCGCCGGCGACCAGTCGCGGGGCAGTCCGAGCGCCCCTAAGCGCAGCAGCGCCGCGGCGATCTCGGTCGCGGGCCGGCCGACGATGCTGGCAGTCTGCTCGGGCGTGAGCGCCGCCCGAGCGAGCACCGGTCGCGCGAGCAGTGCGTGCGCGAGCTCGGTGCTTTCGGTGAGGCCGCCCATGATCTCGGCGGCCTCCACGGCGAACGCGAGATCGGCCGGCGCGCGTGTTTGTGCGCGCTCGAGTGCCGCGCGCGCGCCGCTGATGGCGTCGCGGACCTGAGGCGGGCACAGTTGAGTACTTTCCACGGATAGCGCTTCTAAGCGAGCGGCGGCGCTGGACGCGGCAGCGTGTCGTCCGCGGGGGTTTACCGCTATCATACGCGCTTGTTTTTGCAGGCGGTGCGCGGGGCGCTCCGTGTCGGGCAGCGTCAATCATGGCAGGACACAGCAAGTGGGCTAACATCCTGCGCCGCGAGAGTACCCAGGCACGCCGACGTGATAAGGGGCTCGCGCATGCCGCCCAGGAAGGATGGGAAACCGTGCGCTATGAAGGCTACGGCCCCGGTGGCGCGGCGGTAATGGTCGAGTGCGTGACCGACGATCGCAGCGGCGTGGGCGCGAAGGTGCGCCGCGCGTTCGTGCAGAACGGGGGCAGACTCGGCGCCGACGGCTCGGTGAGCTACCTGTTCAACACAGTGGGCCTCATGACCTACCCTCCGGGGACGGACGAGGAGCGGCTGATGCAGGCGGCGTTGGAAGCCGGTGCGGAAGACGTCGTGCCAAGCGCCGACAGCTCCGTCGAAGTACTGGCCGATCCCCTGGACTTCGACACGGTGTGTGCCGTGCTCACGCATCGCGGCTTCGCACCCGCGACCGCCGAAGTCACCCAGCGCGCCGCGACCTCCCTGGAGTTGTCGGGCGAGTCCGCGGTGTTGATGGTGCATCTGCTCGAGGCGCTCGAAGAGCTGGACGAGGTACGGGACGTTTATTCGAATGTCGAGATATCGAACGAGGTCCTGGCGCGCATTTGAGCCCGCCGCCGCGCTGTTCACTGCGGCCGTCAGTGTACGCGTCCTGGGGCTCGACCCCGGTTCGCGCCGCACCGGCTTTGGCGTGATCGAATGCCGCGGCAGCGAGCTGGTCGCGGTTGCGCATGGCTGCCTAAACCTGGCCGCCGCGACGCCTGCGGCACGCCTGCGCATGATCTTCGAGGGTCTGCAGGCGCTCGTGTCCCAACACCAGCCGGCGGAGGTGGCGGTGGAGCGCGTGTTCGTCAGCCGCAACGCCGACAGCGCTTTGAAGCTCGGGCAGGCACGCGGAGCGGCGCTGTGCGCGGTTCCCGAGGGCGTGCCGGTGTTCGAGTATGCGCCGCGCGCCGTCAAGCTGGCGGTCGTCGGCTCGGGAGCCGCCGAGAAGTTCCAGGTGGCGCACATGATCTGCACGCTGCTGGCGCTGCGCGAACGCCCGGGAGCGGATGCGGCGGATGCACTCGCGGTCGCCGTGTGCCACGCGCACGCGCGCCGGCTCGGTATGCCCGCGCAGCGCAGCGGCGCGCGCCTGAGGCACGCCTGGCGATGATCGGCTCGCTGCGCGGCAGGATCGCTTCCAAGACACCCCCGCAACTGACGGTCGACGTCGGCGGGCTCGGCTACGAGCTGGAAGCGCCGATGTCGACGTTCTTCCACCTGCCGGCGGTGGGCGAGGAGGTGCGCCTGCTCACGCACCTGGTGGTGCGCGAGGACGCGCACGTGCTGTACGCGTTTGCCACCGAGGACGAGCGGCGCCTGTTCCGCAGCCTGATCAAGGTGTCCGGCGTGGGGCCGAAGATCGCGCTCGCGTTGCTGTCGGGCATCAGCGTCAGCGCCTTTGCCCGGTGCGTCCTGAATGAGGACATCAGCGCGCTGACGCGTGTGCCGGGGGTGGGCCGCAAGACCGCCGAGCGGCTGATCGTGGAAATGCGCGATCGCCTGTCGGCGCCGCACGCGACGCCGGGTGCGCCGGCCGCGCTGGTGGGTGTGAGCGCCGAGGGGGAGGCGTACGGCGCCCTGGTGGCCCTTGGCTACCGCCCGGCGGAAGCCGCGCGCTTGCTCAAAGCGGTCGGTCCCGGTACACATTCGACTGAGGAACTGATCCGTCGCGCCCTGCAGGGCGCGGCGCGGGAGTAGATCTCTTACCCGTGACAGCGGAAGGCATCATCAGTGGCACGGCGAGCGCCGAGGAGGAGGCGGTCGAGCGCGCCATTCGGCCGTGCCGGCTCGAGGAGTACGTCGGCCAGGCGCCGGTAAAAACCCAGCTCGAGATCTTCATCCGCGCCGCCCGCCAGCGCGGCGAAGCGCTCGATCACGTGCTGATTTTCGGTCCGCCCGGCCTCGGCAAGACGACGCTGGCGCACATCATCGCGGCCGAGCTCGAGGTGAATCTGCGCCAGACCTCCGGTCCGGTACTGGAGCGCCCCGGAGACCTCGCGGCGCTGCTCACCAACCTGCAGGCGCGCGATGTGCTGTTCGTCGATGAGATTCACCGCCTCGCGCCGGTGGTGGAAGAGGTGCTCTACCCGGCGATGGAGGACTACCAGCTCGACATTATGATCGGCGAGGGGCCGGCGGCGCGCTCGATCAAGCTGAACCTGCCGCCTTTCACGCTGGTGGGGGCGACGACGCGCGCGGGGCTCCTGACCTCGCCGCTGCGCGATCGCTTCGGCATAGTGCAGCGGCTCGAGTTCTACGGGGTCGGGGATCTGGAGCGTATCGTGCGGCGCTCCGCCGCGATCCTGGGTGTCAGCATCGATGACGGTGGCGCACAGCGCATCGCACAACGCTCGCGCGGCACTCCGCGCATCACCAACCGCCTGCTGCGGCGCGTGCGTGACTATGCGCAGGTGCGCGCCGACGGGCGCATCGATGAGGCGGTCGCAGAGGCCGCGCTCGACCTGCTCGAGGTGGACCGTCAGGGATTCGACACCCTGGACCGCAAGCTCCTGACGGCGATCATCGAGCGCTTCGACGGCGGCCCGGTCGGAATCGACAGTCTGGCGGCGGCGCTCGGCGAGGAGCGCGGCACGCTCGAGGATGTCACCGAGCCGTTTCTGATCCAGCAGGGTTTCATGGTGCGCACCGCGCGCGGGCGCATGGCCACGCGCGCCTCCTACCTGCATTTGGGCATCAAGCCCCCCGAGCGTGCCGCCGCCACCCTGCAGCTGTTCGAGGACCCGCGGTGAGCGTCTTTTCCTGGCGGGCGCGCGTCTACTGGGAGGACACCGACGGCGGCGGCATCGTCTATTACGCCAACTACCTGCGCTTCCTGGAGCGTGCGCGCACCGAGTGGCTGCGCGCACGGGGACATTCGCAGCAGGAGCTCGCCCGCGACCGCGGCATCGTGTTCACGGTGGTGAGTCTGCAGGTGGAGTATCGTGCGCCGGCGCGGCTGGATGACGAGCTGCAGATCACCTGTGAGCCGCAGGCGCACCGGGCGGCGTCGCTGCGCTTCGGGCAACGCATCTACCGCGCCGAGCGCGCGGTCGCGCGCGCAGCGGACCTGCTGCTCGAGGCGAAGGTGCGGGTGGCATGCGTTGATGTGCGCACCATGCGGCCGCAGCGTCTGCCGGACTTCCTGGTGGATGCCGTGGCCACGGAGACTTCGGGCGGTGGGTGAGCAGCTGTCCATCCTGCGGCTGATCGCCCAGGCGAGCGTGCCGGTGCAGATCGTGCTCGGCATCTTGCTGTTCGCCTCGCTCGGTTCATGGGCGATCATTTTCGGCAAGCGCCGCGTCATCGGGCGCGCGCGCCGCGAAGCCGACCGCTTCGAGAGCCGCTTCTGGTCGGGCGATGACCTGGCGCAGCTATACCGGGCGATCGAGTCGCGCGGCGGCGCGACCGGCATGGCAGGCATTTTCGAGTTCGGTTTCCGCGAGTTTGCACGGCAGCGTCAGGGCGCCATCGGCGCGGACCAGTTGCTCGAAGGCTCACGGCGCGCGATGCGCGTCGCGCAGCTCAGGGAGATCGACCGACTCGAACACAGCCTGGCGACGCTCGCCACGGTCGGCAGCACCAGCCCGTACGTCGGGCTGTTTGGCACGGTGTGGGGAATCATGAGCGCGTTCTCATCGCTCGGTAACGTCCAACAGGCGACGCTCGCCATGGTGGCGCCGGGAATTTCCGAAGCCCTGGTCGCAACCGCGTTCGGACTGTTTGCGGCGATTCCGGCGGTGGTGGCCTACAACCGCTTCGCCGATCAGGTGACGCGCCTGGAAATGCGCTTCGACGCCTTCATCGAGGAGTTCTCGACCATTCTGCAGCGGCACGCGGCGCGTGGCGCGGCTGCGGCGGTGAGCAAGGAGCGCTAGTCATGGCACAAACCTCGCGCGGGCGGCGGCTGATGGGCGAGATCAACGTCGTGCCGTACATCGACGTGATGCTGGTGCTGTTGATCATCTTCATGATCACCGCGCCGCTGCTCACGCAGGGCGTGAAAGTTGATCTGCCCAAGGCCGGCGCGGAACCTCTGGAGGCACAACGGCTCCAACCCCTGGTGTTGTCGGTGGATCGTGAGGGGCGCCTGTATCTCAACATCGGCGCCGATCCGCAAGCGGCGCTCGATGATGACACGGTGGCGGCGCGCGCAACCGCGGCGCTGCGGCGTAATCCGGAAGTGCAGGTGCTGGTGAAGGCGGACAGCGCGGTTGCCTATGGCCGCGTGGTGCAGGCGATGGTCATCCTGCAGCACGCTGGGGCGCGTAAAGTCGGTTTCATCACCGACGCGCTGCCGGAGCCTGCCCGCCGCCGCGGCAGCTGATGCGCGCAGACAATGCAGCGAGCGAGTGATCGATGGGTGTCGATTGCGCTGTCGGTGCTGTTGCACGGAGCGCTGCTGGCCGCGCTGGTGTACGGATGGTTGATGTTCCGGCAGCCAACGCCGCCTAAGCCGACGCTGGCGATCGAGGCGACGGTAGTGGATGCGCGCGCCGTGCGCGGGGCGGTGCGGCCGCCGCCGCAACCCGCGCCGCCTGCCGCGCCGACGCCCCCGCAACAGCCGCAGGAGCCGGTCGGACCGCCGCCACCGACGCCCGAGGACCTGGCGCGCCGCGAGCAGCAGCGCCAACAGGCGCAGGAGGCTGCGGCTCAAGAGCGCCGCGCCGCGGAGCAGAAGGCGGCGGAACAGCAGGCCGCGCAGGCCAGGCAAGCCGAGGAGCAGCGCAAGACTGAGGAGCGCGCGGCGGCGGAACGCAAGGCGCGCGAGGCGGCCGAGGCGCACAAGCGTGCCGCGGAGGAGCGCCAGCGGCAGGCGGATGCACAGGACATTGGTGAGCGCCAAGCGGAGCTGCAGCGCAGTCTCGCGGCCGAAGAGCGTGCCAGCGTGGCCCGCTCGGGGGCGGCACTTGCCAGCTGGGAGTCGCAGATCGCCGCCAGGATCACGCGCGCCTGGCTGCGACCGCCTACGGCGCGGCCGGGGATACAATGCGTGTTATATGTGACCCAGGTGCCAGGAGGGGAAGTGACGCAGGTGAGCATTGGCGAATGCAACGGAGATCAGGCAGTGCGTGAATCGATCGAGGCCGCGGTGTATCGTGCATCCCCGTTGCCCCCGCCGCCGGATCCGGCGCTGTTCGACCGCAACCTCAAGATCAACTTCAAGCCGGACTGATGCTGATGGACCCAGCAGCTGACAGGCAATTCATCTACCGGGCGCGCGCCATTGGCCGTGCATTCGCGGTCATCGCCGTCGCCCTGTGCGCGGCGCGCAGCGCTCACGCAGCGCTCGAGATCGAGATTACCTCGGGTGTGCGCGACCCGATCCCGATCGCGATCGTGCCGTTCGCGCGTGCCGTACCTGCCGACGGTGGCCTGGACGTGGCGGAGGTCGTGCAGCACGATCTGGAAGGCAGCGGGCGCTTTCGGGCGCTGCCGCGTCAGCGCATGCCGGCCACCCCGACGCGTGCCGATGAGATCGCGGCGGGCAGCTGGAAGAGCGCGGGAAGCGACTACGTTGTGGTTGGGCGCGTGAGCGCCATGGACAACGGCCAGCTCGCGGTCGACTTTGATCTGGTGAACACGCTGACCGGAGCGCGGCTCGCCGCGCAGCGCTTCGTGGGGGCGCCGAGCGCGCTGCGCAACGCCGCGCACCGGGTGAGCGACGTCGTCTACCAGAAGATCCTCGGCGTGCGCGGCGCATTCGCCACCCGGATCGCCTACGTGGCGGTCGACGGCAGCCCGCCGGCGCAGCATTTCCAGCTCATCGTTGCCGATGCCGACGGAGCGAACCAGCACCTGGTTCTCGAGTCGCGCCTGCCGCTGATGTCGCCCTCGTGGTCGCCGGACGGACAATGGCTCGCGTATGTCTCCTTCGAGACCAAGCACTCGGCGGTGTACGTGCAACTGGTGCGCAGCGGCGAACGGCGCCAGGTGTCGGCGCGCGCCGGCGTCAACGGCGCCCCTGAATGGTCGCCGGACGGTCACAAGCTGGCGCTCACCCTGGGCGGCAGCGGCGGCAATCCTGACATCTATGTCCTCGATCTCACTACCCAGGACCTGACACGTATCACCGACGATCCGGCGATTGACACCGAAGCGGTGTGGGCACCGGATGGCCACTCCCTGTACTTCACGTCCGACCGCGCCGGCTCGCCGCAGATCTACCAGATCGGCGCGCAGCCGGGAGCACACCCGAAGCGCATTACCTTCAGCGGCAGTTACAACGCCCGGCCGCGCGTGTCGGCGGATGGCACGCAACTGGCGATGGTGACGCTCGATAGCGGCGCGTACCGGATTGCCGTGCAGGATCTTGCCAGCGGGGCGGTGCGCGTGCTGTCGCACGGGCGGCTGGACGAATCGCCGAGTTTCGCGCCCAATGGGGCTACACTTATCTACTCGGAACGCGACGGCGGCAGCGGGACGCTGGGGACGGTATCGACCGACGGCCTCACGGGCTTGCGCCTGAAGGCTCCTCAGGGCGAGGTTCGTGAACCGGCCTGGGGACCGTTCAGTCCCTGACCTGCGCGGGTGGCTCAAATGCGGGAGAAGCGGAATGGTGGAAAAAGTGTCTAAGCGTGGAGTGATCGTAGTGCTGTTGGTTGCGGCCTCCCTGGGGCTCAGCGCCTGCGCACACAAGCGGCCGAGACACGCACCCACGGCGCCCAGCGCGGCCGACACCGGCGCGCAAGGCTCCGGCGCCAACAATGCCAACGCGGCCGCCGGCAGTGCGGAAGAGGAAGCCGCGGGACCGCAGGCGGGGATGCTCGCGACCCGGGTGGTGTATTTCGACTTCGACAGCAGCGAGATTAAGGGCACAGGCACCGACGTGGTAGCGGCGCACGCAAAATATCTCGCCAAAAACTCGGGCACACGTGTACGGCTCGAGGGACACACCGACGAGCGCGGTTCACGCGAGTACAACATCGGGCTGGGCGAGCGGCGTGCACAGGCGGTGCGCCGTGCGCTGTTGTTGCAGGGCGCTTCCGATGCGCAGATTTCCACGGTGAGTTATGGCGCGGAACGCCCTGCGGCACCCGGACGTGATGAGGCGGCCTGGGCGAAAAACCGGCGCGTCGAGATCGTGTATCTGACGCAGGCGATCCCGCCCGCGAGGTGACAGAGGAACATTCATGCGTCTGACGATGCTTAGCTTGTCGCTGGCGATGCTTGCTGCCGGATGCGCCAGCACCCCGCCGGAGCAGGACCCGGTGCAGCTGAAGTTGAACGATCTCGATGCGCGCATCACCCGCATCGAGCGCATCGTCGCGAACCAGGTCGAGGCCGCCCAGCACATGGATGAAGTGCAGAGCAACGTGCGCGAGCTGCGCGGCCGCATCGAGCAGCTCGAGCACGGCAACGAGGCGTTGGCGAAGCAACAGCGCGATCTGTACGGCGATCTGGACAAGCGCCTCGCGGCTGCCCGGGGGGCAGCGCCGGGCGGCGCCACCGCGGCCGCTACCGCGGAGGGCGGCGCCACGACCCCGAACACAGCGGCCGGCGCCGCGGCAGGCAACGTACCGTCCTCGGTCGAGCAGGCGGTCTATACGCAGGCGTTCGATGCCCTGAAGGCCGGCAGTTACTCGGTCGCGATTACGGGATTCAAGGATTTTCTCGGCACCTATCCCGCCAGTCCCCTGGCGGAGAATGCCCAGTACTGGCTCGGGGAAGCCTATTACGTGAACCACGAATACGATGCGGCCGCCGGGGCATTCCGCGCGGTTCTCAAGAAGTGGCCGGACTCGCGCAAGGCGCCCGATGCGCTGCTGAAGCTCGGCTACACACAGTATGCGCAAAAGCAGTATGCCGCGGCCCGGGCCACGCTGACCGAGGTCACGCACAAGTACCCGGGGAGCGACTCCGCCAAGCTCGCCGCCGACCGCTTGCACCGCGTCCCGGGGCCGGCCTCCGAGTAAGGCATCCCGCACCGCATTGGCGAATGCAGTCAAGGGAGTGCGCAGCGAGCGTGACGCGCCTCAGGATCACCGAGATCTTCCACTCCCTGCAGGGCGAGGCGGACACCGCGGGCTGGCCCACGGTGTTCGTGCGCCTGACGGGCTGCCCGCTACGCTGTCAGTATTGCGACACCGCCTATGCCTTTCACGGCGGCGAGTGGTGGGAGCTGCACGCCATCGTGGCGCGGGTGCGCGAGTTCGGCACGCCGTTCGTGTGTGTGACCGGAGGCGAGCCCCTCGCGCAGAACGGCTGCGCCGAGCTGCTGACCATGCTGTGCGATGCCGGCTTGCGGGTCTCGCTGGAAACGAGCGGCGCGATGCCACTCGCGGGCGTCGATGCGCGTGTGTCGAAGGTCGTCGACGTCAAGACGCCAGGTTCCGGCGAGGAACGCCGCAACCGCTATGAGGAGCTGGCGCGGTTACGCTCGCAGGACCTGGTCAAGTTCGTGATCTGCGGCCGCAGCGACTACGAGTGGAGCCGCGCCAAAATGCGTGAGCTCACCCTTCCTGCCGGCTGCACGGTGTTGTTTTCGCCGAGTCATGAGCAGCTCGCGGCGCGCGAGCTCGCCGACTGGATACTCGAGGACCGGCTGTCGGTGCGCTTGCAGATCCAGCTGCATAAATATCTCTGGGGCAATGTGCCCGGAAAGTAGCGTGGACAAATCTCCCGCGGTGGTGTTGTTGTCCGGGGGCCTGGACTCGGCCACGGTGCTGGCGATTGCGCGCGAACAGGGCTTCATCTGTTACGCGCTGTCGGTCGACTATGGGCAGCGCCATATTGCCGAGCTCGATGCGGCGCGGCGTGTGGCGCGCGCCGGCGGCGCCTGCGAGCACCGGGTCATGCGCGTCGATTTGGCCGCAATGGGCGGTTCGGCACTCACCGACTTAGGCCTTGCGGTTCCCGAAACACCCACCACCGGTATACCGATCACATATGTTCCGGCGCGCAACACCATCATGTTGTCATTGGCGCTCGCCTGGGCCGAGGTTCTCGCGGCGCGCGATGTGTTCATCGGCGTCAACGTTCTGGATTCGAGCGGCTATCCGGATTGCCGGCCAGAATTCATCGCCGCCTTTGGCGCGCTCGCCGCACTCGCCACCAAGGCGGGCGTCGAAGGTAGCCCCTGCCGAGTGCATGCGCCGCTGATCAGCTGGACCAAAGAGCAGATCATCCGCGAAGGCGCGCGGCTCGGCGTCGACTATGGGCAGACGGTGTCGTGCTACCAGGCGGATGGGGAGGGTCGCGCTTGTGGCCGCTGTGACTCGTGCCGGCTGCGGCGCGTCGGGTTTGCCGCCGCCGGGCTGGCGGATCCGACCCGCTACCAGGGACGGTAGCCTTCAGGTGGGCGCAAGTCCGCTCAACTTTGCGCCAGTGCCTCGG
>DASWUP010000316.1:0-1511 GCA_036401635.1 Steroidobacteraceae bacterium | reverse complement strand
GCGCGATGGTCAACCTTTCCTGGGCCGTGAGCGCTTTGGCCAGATCACCTCCCAGGCGGGCGCGAAGCTTGTCGTACGCGCTCTGCGGGCTGGTCGGGTTTGCACAAGCCCCCGATGACGCGCCGCCCGTCACGGTTCGCGCCGGCGACGCGGCGTTGGACGAACCGCACGCCGATGCATCGCGGGCATGCGTCAGCTGAAGCGACAACAGCACCCCCAGGGTGGCAATGCCGGCGACCAGGCGCCTCACGCGTACGACCGGCGAAAACCCAAGGTCGCGGTGAGCGCGCCCAGCAGCAGACCAGCCACGATCGTCGCCGCGACGACATATCTCATCGACGTCCATCCGACGCCGGGGAGCACCTGCGCGTACGTCGCTGCCGCAAAACTCGTAGCCAGCAGCCACGCCCCGCCGGCGATTGCGCCTGCGATCGCCCCGGCGAGCGCGCCGGTCATGATGCCTTCCATGACGAACGGTCCGCGCAGCATCCAGCCACGCGCTCCGAGCAGCCGCGTGACCGTGACCTCTTCCCTGCGAGCTGCGGCGACGCCGCGAACCGCATTCGCGCTGACCGCGTAGGTCACTATCGCGAAGATCAAGAGGAGCGCAGCCCCTATGCCTCCGATTATCAGCGCGATACGGCGGAGCCGCGAGTAAGTGTCTGGGTCATATGACGTCGGATAGGTGGGATCGACCGCGGGATCACCCTTGACCGCGCTCGCAATGGCCGCCACCTGGTTCACCGATCGAACGTTGACGTCGAGGCTCGCCGGGAAGGGGTTGGTGGTGCTCAGGCTGCCCAGCGCATCGAGGCCTGGCCGAAGGCTTGCTTCCTTCAGCGCGTCATCGGCACTCAAGTAGCTCACCGACGCCACTCGCGGATCGGCGACCAGGCGCGCCTTGAGCGCTGCCACGGCGTCGCTGGTTGCGTCGGGCGCCAGGTAGACCCGAACGATCGAGGCTTGCGAGGCTTCGTAGGCGGCAACATTGGCGACCGCGATACCCACCATCCCTAGTACTGCTGCCAGCAGCAAGAGCAGGGCCATCGAGCCAAGCGCGGGGGCATTCAGCCGCACGTCGCGGCGCCAGCTTCGCAGCCCGCCCAGGACCACGAGGCGGAAGCTGTTGGCCACGAGCGCCACGGAGCGCCTCCAGATTGGGAGCCGCCCGTTCGCCATCTGCCTGCGGGTGCTCGTGCTGCGCCGCCTGCGTCCATTGCGAAGCGCCTTCTCGGTTTGGCCGTTGTGACCACCACCGTTGACCGCCACATGTCCGTTGAGTGGCGCGTGCCCATTTGTCGCCGAATGCCCGTTGGTGGCCACATGCCCGTTGGTGGCCACCTGCCCGTTGGTGGCCACACGCCCGTTGGTGGCCGCATGTCCATTGGGGGCAGGGTGCCCGTTGGCAATCGCGTGCCCGCCGGCGGCCGCGTGCCCGTTGGCGACCGCCGCTCCCACGGCGGGCCCCGAACCGTTGTGCCCGTTGGATCCATTCTTCGATAGGAACCGGC
>DASWUP010000315.1:0-10104 GCA_036401635.1 Steroidobacteraceae bacterium | reverse complement strand
CATATCGGTGAGCTGATGGAGGGGCTCGGCAAGGCCGCTACCGGCGCTGCCGCCGTGCTGGCGCTCGCCCGGACGGACCAGAAGAACGCTGCGCTGGCGGCGGCGGCGGCCGCGGTGCGCTCGCAGCGTACGGGGATTCTTGCGGCCAACGAGCGCGACCTGTCGGCGGCGCGCGCCGCTCGCTTGAGCGCCCCGCGACTCGAGCGGCTGCATCTGGATGAGCGGCGCATCGAAGCGATCGCCGCCAGTATCGACGCGGTGATCGCGTTGCCCGATCCGATCGGAACCGTGACCGCGGAGTGGGAGCGGCCGAATGGACTCAGGATCCAGCGCGTGGTGGTGCCGCTCGGTGTCATCGGCATCATTTACGAGAGCCGCCCCAACGTCACCGCTGACGCCGGTGCGCTGTGCCTGAAATCGGGCAACGCGGCGATCCTGCGCGGCGGGTCCGAGAGCCGGCACTCGAGCCGCGCGCTGCACGCCTGCCTCACTGCAGGCCTGCAGGCGGCGGGGCTGCCGGCGCAATGCATTCAACTGGTGCCGGTCAGCGATCGTGCGGCCGTCGGCTACATGCTCGCCGGCATGAGCGAGTACCTCGACGTCATCGTGCCGCGCGGCGGCAAGACCCTGGTGGAACGGGTGCAGAAGGAAGCGCGCGTGCCGGTGATCGGACACCTCGAGGGCAACTGCCACGTGTACATCGATCGCGACGCCGATGTGCGCATGGCGCGCACCATCGCGCTCAACGCCAAGATGCGGCGCACCGGCATCTGCGGCGCCGCCGAGACGCTACTGGTCGACCGCGCCTGCGTAGGCACGCACCTGGGTCCGGTGGTGCGTGACCTGCTCGACGCCGGCTGCGAGGTGCGCGGGGATGCCACGGTGCTCGCGGCGGACCCGCGCGTGCGCCCGGCGAGCGAGGACGACTGGTACACCGAGTACCTAGACGCGATCATCGCCGCGCGCGTGGTCGAGGGAGTGGATGCGGCAATTGCGCACATCGCCCGCTACGGCTCCGCGCACACCGAGTCGATCGTGACCGAGAACCGCGTTACCGCCGAGCGCTTCCTGCAGCGCGTCGACAGCGCCATCGTGCTGCATAACGCCTCCACCCAGTTCGCGGACGGCGGCGAGTTCGGCATGGGCGCGGAGATCGGCATCTCCACCGACCGTTTTCATGCCCGCGGGCCGGTCGGGGTCGAGCAACTCACGAGCTACAAGTACGTCGTGCGCGGCGCCGGACAGGTGCGCCCCTAACCCTGGGGTTCAGGCGCGTGCGCGCCGGCGGCGTGCGCGGCCGGGGCGGCGCAGCGTTCGCAATTCACCCAGCCGGAATCGCCGCTCACGTAGTGCTCCTTCTTCCAGATAGGCACGCGCTGCTTGACCTCGTCAATGATGTAGCGGCAGGCGAGAAACGCCTCGTGGCGGTGCGGCGCGCTCACCCCCACCCATACCGCCAGCTCGCCGATTGCAAGATCTCCGATGCGGTGCACGCACGCGGCGTGGGCGACGCCAAAGCGCGCGCTTGCCTCGGCGAGGATGCGCTCACCTTCGCGTACGGCGAGCGCCTCGAAGGCCTCGTACTGCAGGTGCCGAACGCGCACACCTTGGTGGGAATCGCGCACCCAGCCTTCGAACGCCGCGTATCCGCCGCAGGCCGGGTCGGCGAGCTGCGCACGCAGCGCCTGTGGCTCAATGCGCGTGCGGGTGAAGCGGAACACGGGCATCGGCAGCCTGCGCGCTCACTTAGCCGCCGGCGACCGGCGGAATGAACACCACCGCATCGCCATCCGCGAGCGGCGTCGACCACTCGCCAAACTCGGCGTTGATCGCGACCCGCAGCAATTCCGGCGCCAGCGAGAACGGGTAGCGTGCGGCGAGCTCGGCGTACAGCTCACGCGGCGTGCGCGCCGCGGTCACCAGCGCCTCTTCGCGCCGCCCCGCCTGCTCACGCAGCAGCGCGTAGTACTGCACGGTGATGTGCCGGGTGTCTGCGGAGCCTTGCTCAGTCAACGCGGCCATGGCAGAGCCATACTCCTCGGGTGTGTTGACGTTGTCGAGCGCGCGCGGATTGGGCTCATCGAGCAGCAGCGTGTCCGCGCCCAGCAGGAACTTGCGCGGGCACTGCTTGCCGGCGGCGACATACGCGGCCAGCAGTTCGCGGCTGCGCGGCTCGTAAATCGCACACAGCGGCTCGGGCAAGCCGTCGTGGCTGGAGCGGTATGCGGTGGCCGCGCGTGCCGGGGCCCGCGCACGCAGCAGGTGCGCGAGCGTGGCCTCATCGAGCAGCGGCAGATCGCACGCCAGGACCAGCCACGCAGCCTCGGGATGCCGCGCCTGAGCGGCCAGCAGGCCTGCGATCGGACCCAGGTTCTCGTGCGTATCGGCGATCTGCGCAAAGCGCGCCCGCACCGGGTCGCTCCCCTGGTCGCTGCGCACCGACACGAAGACACGCGCCACGTGCGCAGTGAGCAGCGCCATGGCCCGCTCCAGTTGCGTGCGCCCCTGGTAGGCGAGGGCGGCCTTGTCGCGGCGCATGCGCGTGCTGCGGCCGCCGGCGAGCACCAGGCCGTAAAGCGGCGGGGTGCTGCCGGAGGCGATCGCGGTATCCATCGGACTACTTGCCGGCGCGGGCGAAACGCCGCCGGCCGCCGGACTTTGCCAGCAGACGCACGCCCGCGATCTCGATGTCGTGGGACAGCGCCTTGCACATGTCGTAGATCGTGAGTGCCGCAACCGTGGCGCCCGTCAGAGCTTCCATTTCCACACCGGTACGGTGATGCACCGAGACCCGGCAACGAACGGCGATCTGCGCGCTGCCCAGTGGCGCGATCTCGATCTGACAGTCCTCGAGCCCCAGCGGGTGGCAAAACGGGATGAGCTCGTGGGTGCGTTTCGCCGCCATGACGCCCGCGACGATGGCGGTGTCGAACACCGGCCCCTTGCTGGTGCGGTGACCGCTGGCGCGCAGCGCGCGCGCCACAGTGCGCGGCAGACGGATACGCGCCTCGGCGACCGCGATGCGATGGGTCACCTCCTTCGCGCCAACGTCCACCATGGCGGGTCGGTTACGCGCATTCAGATGGGTGAGGCGGCGAGGCGCCATCAGCCACCTATGTAGAACATCTCGACCTTGCGCTGCTCGTGCGCTGCCTGGCGCAGGCTCGCGCGCAATTCGCTGTAGCGGTCGGTGCGCTTCAGCCACACGCCGCGGATCAGCTCGAGCAGCGCATCATCGCTCGCGCCGCCGCGCAGCGCATCGCGCAGGCTGGTGCCGTGGGTGGCGAACAGACACGTGTACAGCACGCCGTCCGATGACAGGCGCGCGCGCGTACAGTCGCCGCAGAACGGCTGCGACACCGACGAGATGAATCCCACCTCACCCTGGCGGTCGGCAAACGCGTAGCGCTCGGCCACTTCACCGCGATAGCCGGGCTCGAGAGCGGTGAGCGGCCAGCGCTGCCCGATACGCTCAGCGAGCTCCTTCGACGGCACTACCAGCTCGGAGCGCCAATGGTTGCGATTGCCGACATCCATGTACTCGATGAAGCGCACGATCACGCCGGTGCCGCGGAAGCGTTCCACCAGCTCGAGCACCGTATGATCGTTCACGCCGCGCTGCACGACGGCGTTGATCTTGACGGGTGTCAGTTCCGCGCGGCGCGCGTGCTCGATGCCAGCGAGCACCTCAGCGACGCCGCCGAAGCCGCCGCTCATGCGCGCAAACACCCCAGCGTCCAGGCTGTCGAGACTCACGGTGACGCGCCTCAGGCCCGCCGCCTTGAGCTCGCTGGCGTAGCGCGACAGCAGCACGCCGTTGGTGGTGAGCGCGACGTCCTCGACGCCCGGGATGGTCGTCAGGTCGCCGATCAGGTCGGGAAGGTTCGCGCGCAGCAGCGGCTCGCCGCCGGTCAGGCGCAGCTTGCGCACTCCGAGCTGCACGAACAGCCGCGCCAGGCGCACGATCTCATCGAACGACAGCCGTTCGTGCGATCCCAGGAAGCGGTACTGCTCGTGGTAGGTCTCGCGCGGCATGCAGTACGGGCATCGGAAGTTGCACCGGTCCATGACCGAGATGCGCAGGTCGCGCACCGGGCGGGCGAGCGTATCCCGCGGCGCGGGCAGCGCGTTTAAGGGAACGATGACCTCGCGGACGGACATGGTCAGAGTATGAGCACCGCCGGGGGCAAATGGCTATCGGTCGAAGGGGACGGTGGCCGGCGGGCCTGCCTGGGCAGTCAAGTCGTTACGACCAGCGATACACCCGCGTTACGAAGCCCTTGGCGTAGGTATTCGGGCCCGGCGGCAGCTCGACAAAGCCAGCCGTCCCGGCGAGCGAGGTGAAGTCCCCGGAGCCGTTGGTGGGAGCGGGCAGCGCCCACTTGCGCCCCCAGTCGTCCTGCTCGATGCGCACCGGCAGGAAGTGCGTGAGCGGCGGAGTCACGGTCACCGCCGCACCGAGCGCGATGCGTTCCGTCGGCTCCGGATTCTGACCGAGGCTGCCGCACAGCGCCGGCAGGACATAGCGCGTCAGGCACACCAGCGTGGAGACCGGGTTGCCGGGCAGGCCAAAGACGGCCGCTCCGGAAGGCGCGACGCCGAACCACAGCGGTTTTCCGGGCCGTTGCGCCACCTTGTGAAAAATCGCCCGCACCCCGAGCTCTTCCAGCACCTTGGGCACGAGGTCGAACCTGCCCATGGACACACCGCCCGACAGCACCAGCACGTCGTGGGTCTCGAGGTGAAACCTCAGCCGCTCGCGCAGCTCCTGGGCGTCGTCCTGGATGTGATCGTCGGCGACACGCTGAAAGCCGCGCTCGCGCAGCGCACTCACGATCGCGTAGGCGTTTGAGCGGCGCACCTGGTGAGCGAGTACCGGCTCCCCGGGTTCGACCAGCTCGTTGCCGGTGGAGATGACGGCGAGCATCGGCTGAGTGCTCACGCGGATGCGCGCCATGCCGGCGGACGCGGCGATGGCGATCTCCGGGGCGCGCAGCCGCACACCGGCGCAAAGGAGCAGCGTCCCCTGACGCGTATCGCTGCCGCGCCGGTGAACGTGCTGCCAGGGCTCGACGTTCGCTCCCGGCGCGAGCGCGGCCTGCCCGCGCGCGACGCTGAGTTCTTCGACCGGTACTACGCTGTCGCACCCTACCGGGAGCACCGCCCCGGTCATGATTTCGATGCAGTCTCGCGGGGTGGCGAGCGTCAGCGGCGGCTCGCCGGCGGCCTGCGTCGCCTGAACGCGGAACGAGCGCGTACCGCTGCCCACCATGTGGCTGTCCAGCGCCACGCCATCCATCGCCACGCGGTCGAACGGTGGTTGGTCGCGCTCAGCGTAGATGTTCTCGCGCAGCACCGCGCCGGCGCATTGCGCAAGGGGCAGCGACTCGATCGGCAGGCACTGCAGGTGCTGCCCGATGAGCAGGTCCGCCTCGGCCGGTGTGAGCACTCAGCTCTTCTTGTCGGTCCTCGCCTTGAAGACCTTCACTTGCTCGTTGAAACGGTCGGCAATGCTCTGCAGCTGATCGATCGCGGCGTTGTGTTTCTGAGACTCGACATGCTGCATGTCCGCCTTCTGCTGCGGCTTGAGCTGATCGCCCCCCTTTTTGATGGCGTCGTCGAGCTCGTGGTCGATGCAGCTCACGTAGTCGTTGATCGCCTTGTCATATGCCTTGACCGCCTTCTGTCCCGCGACCATTTCGTCGAGGGTCGCGGAGGCGCCGTCGGGGAGCTTGTCCGGAGCTGCCGGGTAGGGGCAGTCGGCATACGCCGGTGCCGCCGTGAGCGCCGCGGTGAGGGCTATCGCAAAAAGTGCCTTCATAACCAGATCCCTGCAACCTATGAATCGGACCGCTATCTTAAGAGGCGCTTGCCGCCCAAGGCTACTTTCGGCCTGCGGCGCTGCGCCGCGCGGCGGCGCCCGGGTGAGTGCCGCGGCGGACACAGAAAGCAATCCCGAGCGTGATCGTTCACCACCCCGACCGCCTGCAGGAACGCGTACACGATGGTCGTGCCGACGAAGCGAAAGCCGCGCTGCACGAGGTCGCGGGAAACCTGGTCGCTCAGGGGCGTGCGCGCCGGGAGCGCGCCGCTGCGCGGGCGGTTCACGATGGGGCGGCCGCTGACGAACGACCACAGGTAGCGGTCAAAGGAGCCGAACTCGCGCTGCACGGCGAGGAAGGCCCGCGCGTTGGTCACGGTCGACTCGATCTTTAGTCGGTTACGCACAATGCCGGCATCGCGCCGCAGCGCCGCGCGGCGGCGTGCATCGAAGCGCGCCACCTTGTGCGGCTCGAAGCTGGCGAACGCGCCGCGGTAGCCGGCGCGCTTGCGCAGGATCGTCGACCACGAGAGGCCCGCCTGCGCGCCCTCGAGGGTCAGCATCTCAAACAGCAGACGGTCATCGTGCACCGGCCGTCCCCATTCCTCATCGTGATAGCGCACGTAGTCCGGGTCGCTGCCGCCTACCCACCGGCAGCGCCGTTTGTCGGCGCGGCGCCCCGTGGCCTTTGACGCTGCCTGAGGTTTGTCGGTCACTTGCCGCCTCTGTCTCGGAGTCGTCCGCGATGTCACCCACGATCCTGCCAGGAAGCAAGGCATGCAGGCTCACGGGTCGATCAAGTTGAACGTGGGCAGCGCGAAAGGTGCCGGCGTTACCGGAGCGTGCTGCCGGCAGCCGGCGCTCTACCGCATCCCCGCCCGCGAGCTCAGGCGCCTCATTCCGCTGCGGCGCCAGGCGAACGCGACCCCAAGAGCGCAAGCGAACAGGGTAAGCGTGTCCATGGACCCGCCGCCACCACCACCCGGATTGCCACTCCCACCGCTGTTCGAGCCACCGGGGCCGGACGCGCTGCTGGCCTGCGTGACCGTCACCTGCGCCGAGCCGGACCGAGTCGTGTCGGCAACCGACACTGCCGTGACCGCTACGGTCGCAGGCGACGGCACCACGGAGGGCGCCGTGTAGACACCGGACGTGGAGATCATGCCCACGGTGCTGTTTCCGCCGGCCACGCCGTTGACCTGCCAGGTCACGGCCGTATTGGAAGTGTTGGTAACAGTGGCAGTAAACGATTGAGTGCCGCTGGTCGGGACGCTGGCCGTTGCGGGGCTTACGGAAACACCGACCGGAGTTGGGGCCGGAGCTGAAGCCGTGATGGTCACCTGCGCCGAGCCGGAGCGAGTCGGGTCCGCCACCGACACCGCCTTTACCGTCACGGTCGCAGGTGATGGCACCAGGGAAGCCGCCGTGTAAACACCGGACGCGGAGATCATGCCCACCGTGCTGTTTCCGCCGGCCACGCCGTTGACCTGCCAGGTGACTGCCGTATTGGAAGTGTTGGTGACCGTGGCAGTGAAAGCCTGAGTGGCACCCGTCTGGACGGTGGCGGTAGCGGGGCTTACGGAAACACCGACCGCCGGAGCTGAAGCCGTGATGGTCACCAGCGCCGAGCCGGAGCGAGTCGGGTCCGCCACCGACACCGCCTTTACCGTCACGGTCGCAGGTGATGGCACCAGGGAAGGCGCCGTGTAAACACCGGACGCGGAGATCATGCCCACCGTGCTGTTTCCGCCGGTCACGCCGTTGACCTGCCAGGTGACTGCCGTATTGGAAGTGTTGGTGACTGTGGCAGTGAAAGCCTGAGTGCCGATTCCGGCCTGCACGCTCGCGGTTGCCGGGCTCACCGACACTGCAATACTCCCCGTGGACGCGGGGCAAGTCCCATTGTTAGCCGATGCGGGCGCAGTTGTCGTCGCGGCGGTCGAACTCACCACAACGTCCGCTGCGTCCTGGCGGACGGCATCATCAGTCACCGTGAGCCGAATCGTGTAAGAGCCCGATGACGGCGCGACCACGGTCGCGGTAGCCGTATTGGCGCCCTGGATCGCGTTTGTGGGATTGCTGACATTTGTCCACGCATAGGTGGTGATCGCGTGGCTGCAGGCAGCTGCGCTGCCCGTCCCTGATAGCGTCACGTTCTGGCCGGCAGCCACGGTCGCCGGCACCATAACGGCAGCAATAGGTCGCAATGCCGCCGTGACCGCGCCGGGCGCGTTCGCCATGCCGGCGCCGCAGGTCTGCGTCGTGCAGTTGCATTCATTCTGAAGATCGTTAGAGCTCGCAGGAATGTGGCAAGTGGGGATGGTTGACGAGATCGGGAATACCTTCGCGCCCTCCTTAAGACGCGCGATCAGCTGCGGAGCGCGCAGGTTGCTGTTGACGCTCGTCATGAGCGCTGCGATTGCCGAGACCATAGGCGCCGAGAAGCTGGTACCAAGGTTGGGGTTGAGCTGGTCCGTGTAGCCGTTGGTGCCGGGGGTCGTCGTGCCGTTATTGATCGTGGTGTCAATGGTGAATAGGCACGCGCCGGTGGTATTCACGCAGTTGCCCCCCGGAGCACTCACTGCGACCTCGGGACCGAGGCTGCTGAAGCCCACCTTGGTCCCCGTGTTGCGCAGTCCCCCAATCGCAGCCACGCCATTGCAGTTGGCCGGCGAGTCGACGGGTCCACTTCCATTCCCCGCGGAGACCACGACGAGCACGCCCTTGGCAACGACTTCGTCGATGACCGTCTGCTCGGCGGCAGTGCACGCCCCAGCCGCTCCCAGACTCATGTTGATGATCTGCGCAGGGTGCGGATTGTTCGGAACGCCGGTGACCTGCAGGCCCGCCGCCCACCGCATCGCGTCCAGAATGTCCGAGTCCTGGCCGCCGCACTTGCCCAACACCCGCACCGGCAGGATCATGGCTTGCCAGGTGACGCCGGCAATGCCCGTGGAGTTGTTGGTAATCGCACCGAGAATGCCCGCGGTGCGCGTGCCGTGCCAGGAGCTGTTGGAAACCGTGCATCCCGAGAAGGTGGGCGTGGCGGCGTCCGCCGCGGTCACCCAGTCGCCCGGATCGGAGGCGTCGGCATCCCTGCCGTCACCGTCGTTGGCAACCAGCGGGTCGGTAATGAAGTCGTAGCCGGCGAGCAGTCGATTCCCGGGCACAGCACCCAGGTCCGGATGATCAAAGCGGATGCCGGTATCGAGGTCGGCGAGGACGATATCGCTCCGGCCGGTCGTGGTATCCCAGGCGGTTGATGCGTCAATTGCCGCCGGCTGGGTGTTCTGCTCATACCACTGGTTCGCGTACAGAGGATCGTTCGGTAGCGCGTGCGGATAACGTCGTTCATCTGGCTCGGCGTATTCCACGGCCGGGTCCGCTCTGAGGCGCGCGAGGGTGGAGGCAATCGTCTCACCCGGAACGGGCACGACCTGCATAGCGTACAGCCCTGCCGTGACCTGTCGGGACTGCATAAGTGCGAGGTTGGTACGGCTCGCGAGAGCTGGAATCGTGTTGGTTAAAGACTGCGCCTGCAAACCAGTGACTGTGGCGGTGGAACGCAACTTCACGAACACGCGGTGCGTGCTCCCTTGGGAGGCAGCGGCCGGTTGCGTCCGAACCGGATTTGTCTCAGAGGTCGCAGCCGGAGCACTTGTGGAGGTAATCGACAAGGCGGCCAGCACGCCGACCAGGTACCAACGCAGCGGGTCCACGATGCAAGTTCTCGAAGGGTAAGCGCAGACCTAACCATTACTCCCTTGTCAGGACTTTGTCCCGTGTCGGCTGTGGGCGACGACTGCTCGCGCCGACACGCACCGGGCCACTAAATTGTCTGGCACGATCCGTGATCGAAAGAACCGCGACCGGGTTCAGCCAACGCGGTCGTGCTGGAATCGAGGGCTCGTCTACCAATCCCGCCAATCATCGCTTTCGGCTTCGCCCGTGCGCGGCTTTTGCAAAGGAGAGAGCAACTGCCGAACGGGTGACGGGGTTGCCGGGAGCACCGGCGCGGCGGTTTGTGCAGGAGTCAGCCGGGCTTCGGATTCACGCGTCGTTGCGGTCGTGCCTGACGCTGTTCCGTGGGCGACCGCCCTTTGCGCGCGTTGTCGTGCGAGCTCGATGGCGCGTGAATATTCCCGGTGGCTCACCGGCACGACGCCGACTCCGGGAAACTTAGGACGAACGTGCTCGGCGACCTGGCGGGCCGCGTCGACGTCGTTGAAAAAACCAAGTCGCAGGCCATGCTGCGGGACGGCTCCCCGCAGCATGCGTACCGT
>DASWUP010000314.1:0-9021 GCA_036401635.1 Steroidobacteraceae bacterium | reverse complement strand
GCAGTGGTGGCGATGGATCCGACGCGGCGCCGCAGCGGCGGCGCCCTGCTCGGTGATCGCATCCGCATGAACAGCCTGTCCGCGGACAGCGTGTTCATGCGCTCGCTGGCGACGCGGCGGGCACACCTGGCGACCGCGGCGGTGCTGAAGGACGTGATCGAGCTGTACCAGGCTGCCGGGTTCGACCTGGTGATTGTCGAAACCGCGGGCATCGGTCAATCGGACACCGAGATCGTGGACCTGGTGGACCTGTCCTTGTACGTCATGACGAGCGAATACGGTGCCGCGAGCCAGCTCGAGAAGATTGACATGCTCGACTACGCCGACTTCATCGTCCTCAACAAGAGCGAGAAGCGCGGCTCCGAGGACAGCCTGCGCGACATCAGGAAACAGTGGCGGCGCAATCATTCCGAGCGTGCGCAGCTGCCGGACGCGCAGCTGCCGGTGTTTGCCACCATCGCCAGCCGCTTCAACGACCCGGGTGTCAACCGGCTGTTCGCCGCGATCTGCGCCGCCCTCGCTGACAAGCAGATCGGCACCATCGCCTGGAAGAGCGCAGACGCAGGCCCGACCGAGCTCACGACGCGCACACCGCTGGTGCCGGGGGCGCGCATCCGCTACCTGGCGGAAATCGCCCAGGGCGCCCGCGCCGCCCGCGCGCGCATCGAGCAGCAGGTCGAAGCCGCGCGCCGCGCGTTCGGACTGTACGAGTCTCTGCAGGCGCTGCGCGATGCACCTCTGCCTGCACCGCTCGAGCGCTTTGCGCAGGACGCGCTCAGCGATGCCGCGGCGGATGCCACGCGGCGCGAGCTGCGCGCCGCCTACAACGACGCGCTCGATGAGATTGGCGCCGAGGGCGTGGGGGAGCTGAAGCTCTGGCCGCAGCGCGTGCGCTCGGCCACCGACGCGAGCTACTCCTACCGGGTGCGCGACCGCTTAGTGAAGGTGGAGAACTACACCGAGAGCCTGTCGCGCTCGGCGGTGCCGAAGCTCGCCGTGCCCACCTTCCGCGACTGGGGCGAAGTGCTGCACTTCATCCTCACCGACAATCTGCCAGGCTCCTATCCGTACACCGGTGGGGTGTATCCCTACCGGCGCGAAGAGGAGGACCCGACGCGCATGTTCGCCGGTGAAGGGGCACCGGAGCGCACCAACCGGCGCTTCCACTATGTGGCGCACGGTCACAGCGCCGCGCGCCTGTCGACCGCGTTCGATTCCACCACGCTCTACGGCGAGGACCCGGATACCCGCCCGGATATCTACGGGCGTACCGGCAATTCCGGCGTCTCGATCGCCACCCTCGATGACATGAAGAAGCTCTACTCGGGCTTTGACCTGTGCCTGCCCTCGACCTCGGTCTCCATGACCATCAACGGACCGGCGCCGATGATCCTGGCGATGTTCATGAATACCGCGATCGACCAGCAGGTCGAGCGCCATCTCAAGGCGGAAGGCAAGTGGGGCGCCGCCGAGCAGCAGATCGCCGCGCTGCATGCGCAGCATAGTGCGCGCGGCGTGGCGCCGCCCAGCTACAAGGGTGTGCTGCCGCGCGACCACGATGGTTCGGGACTCGCGCTGCTCGGCGTGACCGGCGATCAGCTGCTGGAACGCGAGGTGTATGAGCGCATCCGCACACAGGCCCTGCAGTCGGTGCGCGGCACGGTGCAGGCGGACATCCTCAAGGAGGACCAGGCGCAGAACACCTGCATCTTCTCCACCGAATTCGCGCTGCGCATGATGGGCGACGTACAGCAGTACTTCATCGACCAGCGGGTGCGCAACTTCTACTCGGTGTCCATCTCCGGCTACCACATCGCCGAGGCCGGCGCCAACCCCATCTCGCAGCTGGCCTTCACGCTGGCCAACGGCTTCACCATCGCGGAGTACTATCTGGCACGCGGCATGAAGATCGATGACTTCGCGCCCAACCTGTCGTTCTTCTTCTCCAACGGCATGGATCCGGAGTACGCGGTCATCGGGCGCGTCGCGCGCCGCATCTGGGCGCGCGCCATGCGCGAGCGCTACCAGGCCGGGCCGCGCAGCCAGATGCTCAAGTACCACGTGCAGACTTCAGGACGCAGCCTGCACGCGCGCGAGATCTCCTTCAACGACATCCGCACGACGCTGCAGGCGCTGTATGCGCTGTTCGACAACTGCAACAGCCTGCACACCAACGCCTACGACGAGGCGCTGACCACGCCGACCGAGGAGAGCGTGCGGCGTGCGGTCGCCATCCAGCTCATCATCAATCGCGAACTCGGTCTCAACAAGATCCAGAACCCATGGCAGGGCTCGTTCGCCATCGACTACCTGACGGATATGGTGGAGGAAGCCGTCTATAAGGAGTTCGAGGCGCTGTCGGAGCGTGGCGGGGTGCTCGGCGCGATGGAGACCATGTACCAGCGCGGCAAGATCCAGGAGGAGTCGCTCTACTACGAGACCCGGAAACACGACGGCTCGCTGCCGCTCGTCGGCGTCAATACCTTCCTGTCGGGCGCCGACGGGTCGGAGGAACACAAAGGTGCGGCGCTGATCCGCTCCACCGAGGAAGAGAAGCAGGATCAGGTCGCGGCGGTGCGCGCCTTCCAGGCGCGCACCGCGCCGCGCTGCCCGGCGGCGCTCACCGCGCTGCAGCGGGCGGCCGCCAGCGGCGGCAACGTGTTCGCGGAACTCATGGAATGCGTCAAAGTCAGCTCGCTTGGGCAGATCTCGGGCGCGCTGTATCAGGTGGGCGGGCAGTATCGCCGCAACATGTGAGATCGGGCTCGCCGAGCTGCGCCAGGATCGCAGCCCGCGCCCGATCGCGCAGCTCCGGCGCCGCCTGCTCGGGGGCGGCCGCGGCGCTCGCGAGCGGCGCCAGGATCTGTATCTCGATGCGCCCGGGGAGCGGCAGGGCACCGCTCGGGGGCAGCGCGCGGCGCGTGCCACGCACCACTGCCGGCACGATCGGGCAGCCGGCGCGCGCCGCGGTGGCGAACGCGCCGGTGTGAAACTTCAGCAGCCCCGGAGTGCGCGTGAAGGTGCCTTCCGGGAAGAACACCAGCGAATGCCCGTTGCTGGCATTGCGCAGCACGCGACGCGCATCCGCCGCGCCGCGCCGGCGATCGAAACGCTCCACGAACTCCGAGCCCAGACGCCTCAGCAGTACGCCGACCAGCGGCACTGCGGCCATCTCGCGCTTGATCACGAAGCCGAAGCGCGCCGGGAGCACCGCCGTGAGCACGATGCCGTCGAGGTAACTGGCGTGATTGCACACCACGACGCACTGGCCCGGCGGGATGCGCTCCGGGAACCTCACGGTGAGCGGCATGGCGGCGAGGCACAGGAAGGTGCGCGCCGCGGCGCGCGCCGCCGCGCGGCGCCGCGCGACGCCCGGGAGGAGCGCCAGCAGCAGCAATACCGTCAGGCCGACGCCGAGGAACGCTAGCAGCGTCCACAGGGCGTACGCGAGCCGCGCCGGGGCGAGCGCCAGTGCCCGCAAGGTGGCGAGCCGATTCACGAGGGCTTTCCGGTCATGACGGGGGAGGTGTTCACGGTATGTGAACTGGTTCTCTTTATGTTAATGCTTGAATGCAGATGTGAAGATCATCACGTCGATGACAGGGCCGTGCTCACCATACTGGGGTCACCACATTACCGGGAAGCCGGGGCTCGCACACCGCACACCGGGCGCGCGCGATGACCTTAAGCTTTCCAGCGAGCCAGGACTTGCCCAATCCGTCTGCAGCGATCGCCATGAGCTCCACCGACTCTGCCGACCCGGTGGTGTCTCGCTTTCTGGATGCCGTGTGGATGGAACGGGGCCTGTCGCCGAACACCCTCGCCGCCTATCGCGCCGACCTCACCGCGCTCGCTCGCTGGCTCACCGAGCGCAACGTGCCGATCATGGACACCTCGCGCGCCGATCTGCAGGACTTCATCGCCTGGCGCGTGCGCGCCGGTGCCCGGCCGCGCTCCACCGCGCGCCAGCTTTCCAGTTTCCGACGGTTCTTCCGTTACTTCATGCGCGAGGGCGCGATTCGCGAGGACCCCACTGCGCAGATCGCGATGCCGAAGATCGGCCGCTCGCTGCCCCGCTCGCTCACCGAGGAGGAGGTCGAAGCGCTGCTGTCGGCGCCAGTGGTGAGTGATCCGCTCGGCAGTCGCGACCACACCATGCTCGAGGTGCTGTATGCGACCGGCCTGCGCGTGTCGGAGCTGGTGAACCTGCGCGAGGGCCAGGTGAACCTGAACCAGGGCGTCATCCGCATTCTCGGCAAGGGCGATCGTGAGCGGCTCATTCCGCTCGGCGAGGAGGCGATGCGCGCGCTGAAGGAATTCGCCAAGGGCGGGCGCGGTGAGATCCTGCTCGAACGCCAGACCGACTACGTGTTTCCAACGCGTCGCGGTGATCGCATGACGCGCCAGGCCTTCTGGCACATCATCAAGCGCTATGCGCGCAAGGCCGGGATCGCGAAGGAGCTGTCGCCGCACACCCTGCGCCATGCCTTTGCGACCCACCTGCTCAATCACGGGGCGGACCTGCGGGTGGTGCAGATGCTGCTCGGGCACAGCGACCTGTCGACCACGCAGATTTACACGCACGTTGCGCGCGAGCGCCTCAAGGAGCTGCATGCGCAGCACCACCCACGCGGCTGAAGCTGCGTGGGCGAGCGCTACGAGTGCGCCCGGCCAGTCCGGTCCGTCCCTCTGTTAAACTCTCTAAAGTCCGCACAGGCCTGCTAAGCGAACCTTCGCCGGCCGGGCGGGTCCAATCCAAAACGGCAGCAAGGCGGCGGAAATTCCCATGGTTGCCAACAGGTTTGTGGTGTGGCTGGCGCTGTGTGGCGCGGCGGCCGGAACTGCAGCACCGGCGCAGCAGCCCGCGGCTCAGCCCAATGTAGATCCACGCGCGGAAATCGCCAGCCACATCCCCGGCTCGCGCCCCGAGCAACTGCGGGCTTCACCTATCCAGGGTATCTACGAGTTCACCCGCGGCGCGGAAATCGCTTATGTCACCTCGGACGGCAAGTACGCCATCGCGGGTGACCTGTACGACCTGGGGGCCAACGACGATCTGACCGAGGCGCGCCGCCGCGAAGTGCGCATGCACCTCATGGCGGCCGTTCCCGAGAGTGACATGGTGATCTTCGGCCCCAAGGACCCCAAGTACACCGTGACGATATTCACCGACGTGGACTGCGGGTACTGCCGCAAACTCCACAGCCAGATCGCCGAGTACAACCGTTTAGGGGTGCGGGTGCGCTATCTGCTGTACCCGCGCACCGGACCCAATACCTCATCCTGGACCAAGGCCGAGCAGGTCTGGTGCTCTGCCGACCATAACGACGCACTGACCCGCGCGAAGCTCGGACAGGAGCTGCAGAGCAAGCCCTGCGCCAACAACCCGGTGGCGCGCTCCTACGCGCTCGGCCGCGATTTTGCGCTGGACGGAACACCCGCCATTGTCATGGCGAACGGGGAATTGCTGCCGGGTTACGTGCCACCGGATGTGCTCGCGAAGCACCTTAAGGACGGACCCGGCAAGTAGGCCCGCAAGCGCGCGTTAGCGTCGCTCCTTCAGCGTTCCAGCAAGCTCAACTTGTCGGGCTTGCCTTCCCACTCCTTGGCGTCGGCAGGCGGGTCCTTCTTCTGCGTAATCACCGGCCATTGCTTGGCGAGCTCGGCGTTCAGCGGCTTGAAATGCTCCTGTCCCGCGGGCAGCTCTTCCTCGGAGAAGATCGCCTCCACCGGGCATTCGGGCTCGCACAGCGTGCAGTCGATGCACTCCTCGGGATCGATGGTGAGGAAGTTCGGCCCCTCGTGGAAGCAGTCGACCGGGCAAACCTCCACGCAATCCATATACTTGCACTTGATGCAGTTTTCGGTGACGACAAAAGTCATTCGACTTCCTCGAAAGGAATGCGGCGGCGCGCGCGGCTTCCGGCGTAGGGCGCGGGCGAACGGCCAGGGCATTGTGCCACGCCGGCGCTCCACGGGTGAATCAGGCCTTATGGAGCAGGTCGCGGGCGCCGGTCGATGGCCGTGAAGTGATACTGCTCGCGGCCCGCCGCCTTGTCCTCGAGGTAGCGCCGCAGCGTGAAATCAGTGCTCGGGAAGGCAATGTCGGCCCAGGGAATCTCTGCCGGATCCACCAGCACGACCTCGAGGCTTTCGGCTCCGGCTCCGTAGCGCGCTGCCGGCAGGCTGGCCCGGAAGAACACGTGAACCTGCTCCGCGTGCAGCACGTGCACCACCGACAGCAGCGAGCCGATGGTGACTTCCGCGAGCGCTTCTTCGAGCGATTCGCGCGCCGCGGCCTGCTGCAGCGTCTCGCCGAGCTCCATGAAGCCCGCGGGCACCGTCCAGTAGCCGCGGCGCGGCTCGATCGCGCGGCGGCACAGCAGGATGCTGCCCTCATGCTCGGGCACGCACCCGACCACTAGGCGTGGATTGTGATAGTGGATCGTGCCGCACGTGTCGCACACGTAACGGGGCAAATTATCGCCCGCGGGGACGCGCAGCTGAACCGGAGCACCGCAGTGGTTGCAGAACTTCATGGCGCGCGAGCGAGGATACGGGCGACACCAGGGCTTGTCGACGCCCGGGGCCGGTGCGCAGCGCGACCGCGGGGCCGCCGGCTCACACGTGTCAGGGCAGCAGACCGAATACCGCGACGCCGCTCTGCGTGCCCACGAATACCTTGCCGTCGGCGATCATCGGCGTGATGAACTTGTTGCTGGCGCCGAATTGATCGCGGCCGTTGGCGGCCTGGGAGCTGTCGTACAGTTTGTGGCCGAGATTGCCGGCGTCGAACGCGTACAGCACCGCCGGATTGGTGTTCTGATGCGCCCACACGATGCCGTTGCTGCTGCCGTTTGCGGAGATCGCGGGGGAGGTGCCGGGGTAGGGGAAAGCGACCGCGCTCGAGGAAGACGGCGACGCGGACAGCCGCGCGTTCGCAATCGTGAACGCCGCGAGGTTGCGCTCCTGCGGGCCGAAATACACCCGGCCGTTGAAATAGGCCGGCGTGGACCAGATGCCCCCGCTGAGGCTGCTGCCGAGGACGCCGCCGCCCTCGCCCATGACAGCGGTCAACTGCTGCCAGATGTTGTTAGTGATCGGGTTGAACTTGCCCATCGAGTCGCGGTTGACGACATAAATGTTGCCGTCCTTACCCGCGCCGACCGCAAGATGGCGCACGCTGCCGCCGGAGTCCGTCAGATCCGGCAACAGCATGGCGCCGCCCGACCCCAGATCGAGATCGGCAGCCGACTCAATCACCTCGTTGAACATGGTGAAATAGTCCGCCACGCGCAGCGTACCGCCCGTAGTCGAGAGCTTGAGGAAGGTGTTGCCGTAGTCCTGCTGGTTCGGGAAGCCGTTCGCGTCCAGCGTGGTCTCAAACTCACCGTTCGCGGTGAGCAGATAGACGTTTCCGGCAGCATCCGCCGCAGGTCCCCCGCCGCTCATCCAGATCGCCGGTCCGCTGCCGCCACTGTTGGGCGCAGCGTCCAGTGCCGCGGTCCGCGCGAGCGTGGTTTGGTTGTAGGCGATCATCCAGCCGGAGTAGGGCGGGGCATCACACAGCGAGCTGAAGCTGGTGTAGATCGTGCCGTTCGACAGTAGCAGCGCGGCACGCTCCTGGTATTGCGCCGGGTCGAACGTGGTCGTGCCGCCCGATGAGGGGTAGGTGGCCGCGATGTCCACCGGTCCGTTGAACGCCTCCGCCCCGGTCGTCACATCCAGGGCGTGCAAGCGCTGGTGATAAGCCGTTCCGGCCTTGGACATTGCGACGAGGTAAATGACGCCATGCGCGCCGGCACTGCGGTCGATGACCGGGGTCGCGGTGACGCCGATGCTGAGGGTAGGTAAATTCAGGTCGCACGTGAACGGCGGCCGGTCGCTGACGGTCTCGCCGGCGGGTAGCAGCGACTTCTGCCACAGCACCGCGCCGCTGTCCGCGTCGAAGGCATACACCGAATCGTTCTCCGTGGCCACGAACACCACGTTGTGCGTCGCGCCCCCGACCGTGAGCGCCGACAGATACAGCGGCTGAGCGTCCACCTTGCCGTCGGTGGAGAGGAAGCGCAGCTTCCCGAAGCTCGTCGAATTCACGTTCGCGAGCGTGAGCACGGTTTCAGTTAGGTTCTGGCCCGTGCGGGCCAGGTCGTTCTTGTACGTCACCACGTCGGTACCGGAAGTCAGGGTCGGGCCGACCGTGAGGCGGGCTGCGCGGCTCATGATGCTGCCGGCGGAGTTGCTGACCACGACTGCGAAAGTGGCACCGCTGTCGGCGGTGCTCTCGGCGGGCGTGGTGTAGCTGGCGGAAGTGGCTCCCCCAATCGCCGTGCCGTTCTTCCGCCACTGGTAGGAGAGCGGCGCGTTCCCGGAGGCCACGACGCTGAAACTGGCCGTCTGTCCCGCCTTGATGCTCTGATCGGCAGGCTGCGCCGTGATCGAGGGTCCGACGGGGCTGCCGCCTGGCGAGGCAACATTGAGCTTCGCGCCGGAGCTCGTGGCGCTGCCGGCGGAGTTGCTGACCACCACTGCGAAAGTTGCCCCGTTGTCGGCGGTGGTCTCGGCGGGCGCGGTGTAGCTGGCGGACGTGGCGCCGGCGATGGCAGTGCCGTTCTTCTGCCACTGGTAGGACAGTGGCGCCGTGCCGCTGGCGACGACGCTGAAGCTGGCGGTCTGTCCGGCCGTGATGCTGGCATCGGACGGCTGGGAGGTGATCGATGGGGCGATGGCCAGCGCGGTCACCGAGAGTTTGGCGCTCGAACTTGCGACATTGCCGGCAGAATTAGTGACGATGACGGCGAAGGTGTCCCCGTCGTTGTCAGGGGTCGCGGCGGGCGTCGTGTAGCTTGCGGTAGTCGCGCCCGCGACGGCGGCGCCGTTCTTGTTCCACTGGTAGGACAGGGGCACGGAGCCCACCGCGCCGACCGAGAAGGTGGCGGTGACGCCGACTTTGATGCTCTGGTCGGTGGGCTGAGCCGTGATCGAGGGCGCGACTGCGGAAGGCGTGTCGGGCTGCGACAG
>DASWUP010000313.1:0-4340 GCA_036401635.1 Steroidobacteraceae bacterium | reverse complement strand
TCCCCGTCGCGTGCGGCAAGCTCCCTGAGGCGCGCCACCACCGCCGCTGTACCGCGTGCACGCGCATAGCTGAGAGGACCGCCGCGGAAAGGTGCAAAGCCGGTGCCGAACAGCACCGCGGCGTCCACGAGGTCGGCGTCTTCCACGACCTGCTCGCGCAGGCACGCCACGCACTCGTTCACCAGAATCAGGATCAGGCGGTCGATCAGATCCGGTGGCGGCGCGCCCGCGGGTGCCGCGGGTTTCACCGCTTTACCGTCCTGCCACACATAGAAGCCTTGGCCGCTCTTGCGGCCAAGCTTTTTCGCGGCGAGCAGCTCGCTCAGGCGCCGCACCTCGGAAGCCGGGCGGCCGAGCCCGCGCGCGATGATCTCGCCCACGTGAGCGGCGACATCGAGCCCTACGACGTCGACGAGCTCGATCGGACCCACCGGCATGCCGAAGCCCACCGCCGCTGCATCGATCACCGTGAGCGCAACGCCTTCCTCGGCCGCGAGCATGGCCTCGTGCATGTAGGGGGTGAGCACGCGATTCACCATGAAGCCCGGAGCGCTGCGGCACGGCAGCGGCAGCTTGTCGATGCGGCGCGCAAAGGCGGTCGCGGCCTGCACCGCGGCCGGGTCAGTGTGAGCCGCGTGCACGATCTCAATGAGGGGCATCTGCGGCACCGGGTTGAAGAAGTGCAGCCCGACGAGACGCTCGGGGCGGGCGAGCTTCGCTGCCAGGGGCTCAAGCATGAGACTGGAGGTGTTGGTCGCCAGCAGGGCCTTTGGCTTCATGCGTGGCTCGAGGCGCGCGTACAGCTCCTGCTTGGCCCCGAGGTCCTCGAAGATGGCCTCGATGACGACGTCGGCGCCGGACACGCCGTCGCCGGCGACGTCCGCGCTGAGCCGTGCGCGCGCGGCGGCGTTCTTCACCGGATCGCGTACCCGCTTGTCGAACAGCTCCTGCGCTCGCTTTAGCGCCGGCTGCACGAACTCGATGGCGCGATCCTGCAGCGTGACCGTGAACCCGCGCAGCGCCGACCAGGCTGCGATGTCCCCGCCCATGACCCCCGCGCCCACCACGTGCACATGCCTGATGTCGGCTGCGCTCTTGCCGCCTGCGAGCTTCAGGCGATCCTGCAACAGGAACACCCGCACCAGGTTGCGCGAGGTTTCAGTGGTGAAGAGGTGTGCAATCGAGTGCGCTTCGGCATCGAACGCCGGTGTCCCATGTGCGCCGAAGCGGGCCCACAGGTCAATGATGGCGTAGGGGGCCGGGTAGTGCTCGCGCGGCGCGCGCCTGGCGACCTGACTGATCAGCGAACGCCTCACCAGCGGCCGCAGCGGCGCGCTGCTCAACAGGCGCTGCTGCAACGGCGCCCGCCGTGGCGCGGGTGCCGAGCGCAGCAACTCGCGCGCCGCGCTGCGCAGCGCAGCCTCCGGAACCAGCCGGTCGATGAGTCCCACACGCAGCGCCTTCTCGGCGCGCACCGGCTTGCCGGTCAGCATCAGTTCCATGGCCGCGCTAACGCCAGCCACGCGCACGCTGCGCACCGTGCCACCGAAGCCTGGGTGAATGCCCAGCAGCACCTCCGGCAACCCGAGCGACAGCCGCTCATCGGCGACGCCCACGCGGTAACGGCAGGCGAGCGCGAGCTCGAGTCCGCCGCCGAGCGCGAAGCCGTGAATCGCCGCCACGCTCGGACAGGCGAGGGCGGCGAGGCGATTGAGCACCTGCTGGCCGCGGTGAATGAGCTGATAGCCGCTGGCGGCGTCGGTGATGGCCGTGAATTCCTTGATGTCCGCTCCCGCGACGAACCCGCTCTTCTTGGCGGAAATCACCACAACCCCGCGTGGCAGATCCTTCTCGAGCGTTCCGAGCAGGCCATCGAGCTCGCTGAGCACACCGCCGGAAAGCACATTGGCTGAGGTACCAGGCTTATCGAGCGTCAGCCAGGCGATACCGTCGGAATCACGCTCCACCCTCCAGGAGCCGGCCGCTGGGTCGTTCATGTGCAGGCACTCTTCATCGGAATCGAATCATTTCAGGCGGCCGAGACCGCGCGCGCGGCGCTGCCGGCGCGGATCTGAAAATCACACACCAGCGGGCGATGATCCGAGAAGCGCACGTCCGGCACACGGAAATCCGTGACCTCGATGCCTTCGCTCACCAGGATGAAGTCAAGCTCGATACGCGGCACGCGCGCCGGAAAGGAGGGGAGTCCCGCGGTATTGGCGCTGCGCAGCCCGGCCGCGCGCATGAAAAGGTAGATCTCGTGTGTACCCCAGAAGGTGTTGAAGTCCCCCGCCACGATCACCGGCTTCGCCGCTTGCACGATCAGATCGTGCAGCGAACGCAGCTGGTATTGCCGCTGGCGGAACTTGAGCGACAGGTGCACGAGGAACACGCACACGTCCAACAGCTCGAGCTCGATGATCAGCCGCTTGATCCCGGTATCGAAGTAGTGGAAGCGCTCGCCGTGCACGTTCGGTGCGGACAGGAACGCGTTGCCCTGCTTGCGCACGATCGGCACCAGCTGGTTGATCGAGCCGGCGCCGTATTTGCACTGGAAGGTCGAATAGTGGCCGAGCCGTCCGGCGATGTGCTCCGCCTGATTCAGCATCCCGGTGCGGATCGAGCCGCTGTCCACTTCGATGAGTCCGACGACATCCGGGCGCTCGGAACGGATGAACTCGGTGATGCGGCTCAGCACCTTGCGGTTGCTGCGCAGGTAACCCGCGCCCGGCACCGGCAGATGAAAGGCGGGCCCGGTGCCGGTCGCATAGCGGATGTTGTAGACGAGCAGTCGCACGGGCCCTCATTCTAGCCCGCGGCGCAATGGCCTGCGGCAGAGGCGTGCGCCGCCGGCGCACCGTACAACGCCCGAGTGCGTCGCTCTTTGGAGGCGCTTTTGGGGGCGCGCGGCCTGTGAGTTTCGCCGCAACCGCGCTTGTGCGAGACTTCCACCCGGTGTCGCAGGCCAATCCAGTTCGCATCTTCGTCACCCACGCGTGGGAGAACAGCGACGACTACCTGCGCGTGTTCGAGTACCTGGAGAGCTCCCGGACATTCTTCTATCGCAACTACGGCACACCCGAGCAGCGCCCGCAGGGCGACCGGGAGGCGCTGCGCGAGAATCTGCGCAAGCAGATCGCGCCGGCGGAAGCGATCGTCGCTTTATCGAGCCTGTTCGACACGCAGCAGGATCTGTTGACTTTTCAGTTGCTGTTCGCCCAGGCGAGCCACAAGCCCGTCATCCTCCTGAAGCATTTCGGCGCGCCCAAGGAGGTGCCCAGGGCAATCCGGGATCTCGCCAACGAGGTCGTTGAGTGGGATGAGCGGGCGCTGGTGGACGCGATCCGCCGCCAGGCGCGTCACGAGGACACGACGCGCTGGGATACGATCGAGTTCAAACTGGACTGAGGCTTTACGCCTCCGCGGCGAACAGCGAGATCACCTGCGGCACGCCCTTGCGCAGCTTGCCGCGAGCGCCGGCGCCGCTATTGACGGGCGCCCCTTCCAGCAGCTCCTCGGGCACTGCCAGCGCCGTCTCACTCGGCGCCTCGCGCGCCAGAGCGGCAAACAGGCGCACCACGCTGCCGGCGACCTGCTCGGCGTCGCGGTTGGACATCTTGCGTACCGTTGCGCGCACCGCGTCCTCGCCGCGCAGCGGCCGCTCGTGCGTGAGCGCATCGTGACATACGCGAAATTCCTCGCGCAGCGCATCGGGAAGCTGATCGGCGTTCACGAACGCGAGATGCTTGCGATAGGCGTCGGCGAGACGATTTTTTATAGGGCCTGAGCGCGCCAGTGACAGCGCGGCACCCTCAAACTGTTCCCAAGCAGTGCTCATCACTACCTCGGTGGAGGAACGCCTTCCGCGTTATGGTTCGTCCGGATCGAGCCTGCGCGGGGCGGCGTCGGTGAGTTCTTGTTGTGCGGTCGGTCTTAGAATCCAAGCTGGTTCAAGCGGCTGCACGCGGAATATAGCTCAGACTCTAGAAAAAGAATATGTCACGCACCCGCCTCCGATGCGACCTGCACTGACCGGCAACGCTCGCAGGCGCCCAATCTCGAGTGCTACATCAATACCCGACGGTATCCTAAGGATTATTATGGATTAATTCGCCCAGCAGAACGCTACAGTGGCCGTGCCGGTCGAAAACTGCTGCCCGGCCGAGTCCACCGAGAAGGATGTGCATTCCGTGTCCCGCGCCTGGCTCTGGCCGGGGACCGGGGTGGCAGTCACCGTATAGGAGGGGACCGTGGCGAGCGCACTGGGGGCGCACGCGGGCGAGCAGACAGTCAAATAGTAGTAACCGCCGCCGATCGGATTCCCCACACCGAACCCGGTG
>DASWUP010000312.1:0-3572 GCA_036401635.1 Steroidobacteraceae bacterium | reverse complement strand
ACGCCGAGGACGGTCTGCTCCCGGCACAGCCGGTTCCGCCCGGCCGCGAGCCGGCGGCCGGCAGCGAGCGCCAGGAAATGGCACGCGTGGACGCGGATCTGCTCGATCAGCTGCTGAACATCTCCGGTGAAGCGAGCATCGCGCGCGCGCGCCTCGAGCAGCAGCTCGGCTCGTTCGATTTCAACCTGGGCGAACTGTCGCGCACCGTGACGCGCCTGAAGGAGCAGCTGCGCAGTCTCGAAATCGAGACCGAGGCGCAGATCCTGCACAAGCACGAGGACGAAGGCCCGCACCGCAGCGAGTTCGATCCGCTCGAGCTCGACCGCTATTCCGCCATCCAGCAGTACTCACGGGCGCTGGCCGAGACGGCCAACGACGTGGCGAGCATTCAGCAGCTCCTCGAGAACCTCGCCAAGGATACCCAGAACCTGCTGCAGCAGCAGGCGCGCACGATCACCGAGCTGCAGAACGGGCTCATGCGCACGCGCATGGTGCCTTTCCAGCGCCACGTGCAGCGTCTCGCACGCATCGTGCGCCAGGCGACCGCCGCGACCGGCAAGCGCGCCGAGCTCACCGTCGAGGGCGCCTCCGGCGAACTCGACCGGCAGGTGCTCGAGCGCATGCTGCCGCCGTTCGAGCACATGCTGCGCAACGCCGTGGTACACGGCATCGAAAAACCCGAGGAGCGCGTACGGCGCGGCAAGCCCGATACCGGACACATTCTCCTCGAGCTGCATCGCGAAGGTGCCGAAGTCATGGTGCGCCTCACCGACGACGGCGGCGGCATGGACCTCGGCGCGATCCGCGCAAAAGCCGAGACCCTGGGGCTCATCGGCACGGGACAGAGCTTGAGCGACGAGGATGCGATACAGCTGATCCTCGAGCCGGGCTTTTCCACCGCCGGCGCGATCACCCAGCAGGCGGGTCGCGGCGTGGGCATGGACGTCGTGGCCACCGAGATCAAGCGCCTGGGCGGCGCGCTGCACATGGAGACCAAGGCGGGCGAGGGCACGGTGTTCACCATCCGCCTGCCACTCACGCTCGCGATCAGCCACGCGCTCGTGGTACGCACCGACGAGGAGTACTACGCGCTGCCGCTGCCCACGGTCGAGGGGGTGCTGCGCCTGTCCAAGGCCGTGGTCAATGCGCATCTGGGGCGCGAGGCGGCCGCATTCGACTATGGCGGACAGAAGTACCGCTTCCAACACCTGGCCACGTTCGTGGGACTGCCGCCCTCGGAGCTGCCGGGGCAGGACGTCACCATACCGGTGGTGCTGGTGCGCGCCGGCGAGCACTCCACCGGTCTGGTGGCGGATGAGCTGGTCGGCAGCCGCGAGATCGTGGTGAAGTCCGTGGGGCCGCAGATCTCCGGCATCCGCGGCATATCCGGCGCCACTATCCTGGGCGACGGTCGCATCGTCATCATCCTCGACATCGGTGCGCTGGTGCGCGCGGAGTGGCGCACGCGGGCCCAGGCGCCGGCGCTGCCGAAGGAACGCGGCGGCGACCGGCGCACGTTTGCGATGGTGGTCGACGATTCCATCACCGTGCGCCGCGTGACCCAGCGGCTGCTCGAGCGTAACGGCATGCGGGTGCTGACCGCGCGCGATGGCATGGATGCGGTGGCGCTGCTGCAGGACAACGTCCCCGACGTGATCCTGCTCGATATCGAGATGCCGCGCATGGACGGCTACGAAGTCGCGGCGCACGTGCGCAACGATCCGCGCCTGAAGGACGTGCCGATCATCATGGTGACCTCACGGGTGGGCGAGAAGCACCGCGCGCGCGCCATCGAGCTCGGCGTCGATGACTATCTCGGCAAGCCCTACCAGGAGGCGCAGCTTCTCGATGCGATCGCGCCGCTGGTGGAACGGCGGCGCGCCGCGGCGCGCGCTCAGGTTTACGCCGGTGCCTCCGGGAACTGACCAGGATCAGGGGCAACCGATGGCCGAGCGTGTCGCTGAAATCTACAGCCTGCTCATCCCGCTGGTCGACGGACGGCTGATCATTCCGCGCGCCTGTGTCGCTGAGGTGATCGGGTTTCAGACGCCGTCGGAGATGACCGGGGCGCCACCGTGGTACATCGGCACCGTGCCGTGGAACGGCAAGGCGGTGCCGCTGGTGTCCTTCGAGGGCGCCTGCGGCCAGATGATTCCGCCGGCCAGCGGCCGCACGCGCATCGTGATCCTGCACGCGCTCGGCACGCAGATCGAAGGCGGCAACTTCGCGCTGGTCAGCCAAGGCTTCCCGCAGCTGGTGCGCGTGAGTTCCGATGTCGTACGTCCGGACAACTCGCGCGTGTTCCCCGAGCGCACGCCGATCATCTGCCAGATCCGCATGGTCAACGAGACCCCGATGGTACCGGACCTCGTGCGTCTGGAAGAAATGATCGCGGACGAGACCAGCATCGGCGCCTAGAGATCTCCGAATTCCCGCTGCAGCAGAGTGAGCGCGGCGATGGCCGCGGTTTCGGTGCGCAGCACCCGCGGACCCAGGCGCACCGGCGTAAAGCCGGCAGCCGCCGCGGCCTGCTGCTCGGCCTGCGTGAGTCCCCCTTCCGGACCGATGAGTACCGTGACCCGTGCGACCGGGCGCGGCATGTCCTCGATGCGCGCAGCGGCGGCGCCCGAGAGCAGCAGGCGCGTGCTGCCGTCGCTACCCTCACGCAGAAAGTCCTTGAGTGCCGCCGCTGGCGCTACCAGCGGCAGCCGGTTGCGCCCGCTCTGTTCGCAGGCGGCGATGGCGATGGCGCGCCAGTGATTGAGCTTGCGGTCGGCCTGCTGCGCAGTCAGACGCACCACACTGCGTTGCGTCAGCACCGGCACAACTCCCGACACGCCGAGCTCGGTCGCCTTCTGCACGACCAGATCCATGCGCTCACCGCGTGACACGCCCTGCGCGAGTGTCACGCTGAGCGGCGACTCGCGCTCGATCGCGCGCGGCTCACCGACTTCAACGGTCACGGAGCCGCCTTGTGCCCGGGCGATGCTGGCCGCGTACTCCCCGCCTGAGCCATTGAATAGTGTGAGCGCCTCCCCGACCCGCAGGCGCAGCACGCGCGTGACGTGGCTCGCGGCGCTGCCCTCGAGCGTGACGCGCGCGCCGGCGGTGAGCGGCGCGTCCAGGTACACGCGGGTCAGTCGCATGTCGCCCGCTCGATGCCTTCACGCGCCACCTCGACCATGAGATCGATCTCCTCGGGCGTGATCACGTACGGCGGCATGAAGTACACCACGTTATCTACCGGCCGCAGCAGCACGCCGCGCGTCAGCGCATGCCGGTACACGATGAGTCCGCGGCGCTCCTGCCAGGGGAAGGGCTCGCGCGTCGCCTTGTTGGCGGTGAGCTCGATCGCCACGATCATGCCGCGCTGGCGAACTTCGGCCACGCGCGGGTGATCGGCGAGCGCGGCCTGCATGTGCGCGAACTGTCGCCGCGAGTGCTCCGCCCAGCTCTCGCCGGGGGCGCGCGCGAAGCAATCCGGCGAGGGCACGGTGATCACATCCATGAGCAGCGGGCGGTAGATCTCCTTGTAGAGATCGACGTTGCCGACGGCCAGCGCTCCCAGGGTC
>DASWUP010000311.1:0-2416 GCA_036401635.1 Steroidobacteraceae bacterium | reverse complement strand
GGTGGTGGCGAGCACCAGGATGATGAGCAGCAGCGCGAACGGGCCCTGCATTTCGCCATTACTCACCGCTTCGGCGGTGTTACCGACCGCGCCCGGGAGCCCCGCGACGATACCCGAGAGGATGATCATCGAGATGCCGTTGCCGACGCCGCGCTCGGTGATCTGCTCACCGAGCCACATGAGAAATACGGTCCCGGTGGTCATGGTGATGGTCGCAGGGAACAGGAACGACCAGCCGTGGATCAGCGTCATGCCGCCCTTGTCGAGCGCGCCGGCGGCGGCGAAGGACTGCACCACCGCCAGCCCCACGGTGCCGATGCGCGTGTACTGCGTGATCTTGCGCCGGCCCGACTCGCCCTCCTTGCGCAGCTCCATGAGCGTCGGCACCACCATCGACATCATCTGGATGATGATGGAGGCGGAAATGTACGGCATGACACCCATGGCGAAGATCGACAGGCGCGACAGCGCACCGCCCGAGAACATGTTGACGATCCCGAGAATGGTGTTGGAGCGATCGGCGAAGAAGCGCGCCACTTCCGCCGGATTCACGCCCGGTACGGGAATGAAGGTGCCGATGCGATACACCACCAGCGCACCGATGAGGAAAAAGATACGGCTGCGAATCTCCCCAAAGCGGGCAGCTTCGCTGAACGCGGCGGCGGGGTTGCTGATGGTGGTGTTGGCCATGCCTGTCCTGGTGTTGCGGCTCTTCAGGCCTCGATCTTGCCGCCGGCGGCTTCGATCGCCGCGCGCGCGCCCTTGGTCACCGCCACGCCCTTGAGCGTCACGGCCTTGGTAAGCGTACCGGAGAGCACCACCTTGGCGCGCTCGGTGCCCAGCGGCACGACGCCCGCCTTCAACAGTGCCTCGAGATCCACCAGCGCGCCCTCGACCTTGGCGAGCTCGGCGAGCCGCACCTCGGCGCGGCTGCGCTTCATGGCGGAGCGGAAGCCGACCTTCGGCATGCGCCGCTGCAGCGGCATCTGGCCGCCTTCGAAGCCGACCTTGTGGTAGCCGCCCTTGCGCGCGCGCTGCCCCTTGGTGCCGCGGCCGCAGGTCTTGCCCTGGCCGGCGGAGGCGCCGCGCCCCACGCGCAGGCGCGGACGCTTGCTTCCGGGAGCGGGCTTCAGTGTGTTGAGTCGCATACGTTTAAGCGCCCTTCTCGACGCGCAGCAGGTGCACGGCGGCCTGGATCATGCCGCGGTTCTCACGCGTGTCCGCCACGCTCACGCTCTGGTGAATCCGGCGCAGCCCCAGCCCGCGCGCCGACGCCGCGATGCTCTTGAGCTGCCCGTGCAGGCTCTTCACCAGCGTCACTTTCAGTTGTTTGTCCGCCATGGCCTTCAGCTCGTGATCTCTTCGAGGCTCTTGCCGCGCTTGGCCGCGATTTCCTCGGGCGAACGGATTTTCGCCAGCGCGTTCATGGTGGCGCGCACCACGTTGATCGGGTTCCGCGAGCCGTAGCTCTTGGCGAGGACGTTGCGTACGCCGGCGCACTCGAGCACCGCGCGCATGCCGCCGCCGGCGATGACGCCGGTACCATCGGAGGCCGGCTGCATGTACACGCGCGTGGCTCCGTGAGCACCCGTGACCGCGTAATGCAGCGAATCATTTCGCAGCGCGACGTTGATGAGGTTCTTGCGCGCCGCGGTCATCGCCTTGGAAATCGCCACCGGAACCTCGCGCGCCTTGCCGAAGCCATAGCCCACGCGGCCAGCACTATCGCCCACCACGGTCAGCGCGGTGAAGCCGAACTGCCGGCCGCCCTTGACGACCTTCGCGGTGCGATTCACGGCGACGAGCTTCTCTACGAACTCGTCCTGCGACTGGCCCTTTTCTGGTCTCGCCATGTGTGTGTTACCTGCTTAGAACTCGAGACCCGCTTCGCGGGCCGCATCTGCGAGCGCCTTCACGCGCCCGTGAAACTGGAAACCGGAGCGGTCGAACGCCACCTTGCTCACCCCCGCAGCCTTGGTGCGTTCGGCGATCGCACGCCCCACGGCCTTGGCGGCCTCGACGTTGCCGGTGCTCTTCAGGCCCGCTCGCACCGCTTCCTGCAGCGTGGAGGCCACGGCGATCACCTTCGCGCCCACCGGGTCGGTGACCTGCGCGTAAATGTGCCGGGGCGTGCGGTGCACGCTGAGCCGCGCCACGGCCAGAGCGCGGATGTGCGCGCGGCTCTTGGTTGCGCGCCGCAGCCGGCGCTGCTTCTTGGTGATGATCACTTCTTCTTCCCCTCTTTGAGCGTGATCTTCTCATTCGCGTAGCGCACGCCCTTGCCCTTGTAGGGCTCGGGGGGACGAATGTCGCGGATCTCGGCGGCCACCTGGCCGACTTTCTGGCGATCGATGCCCTTCACCACGATTTCCGTCTGGCTCGGGGTCTCGATGTTGATCCCTTCCGGGATCGCCAC
>DASWUP010000310.1:0-5974 GCA_036401635.1 Steroidobacteraceae bacterium | reverse complement strand
CGCGGCGCGAGCAGCAGCCACACCGGCAGGATCGCGGCGCTGAACCCGTAGACAATCACGAAGCCCGCGAGCACGATGGCCGAATAGTCGAACAGCGAGCGCAGCACCGGCTGATGATCCACCCAGCCGCCGGCGAGCAGCGCCAACAGTACCAGCGTCACCCCGAGCAGCGATCCTTCGAGCACCCGCCCCGGCCGCCACAGGCGCAGGTACAGACCGACGATCAGCGCCGCGGGGATGGTGGCGAACACCGTGGAAGTGGCCCACGGGCTGTGCTTCATGACATTGACGACTACCAGTCCGAGCACGGCGCTCAGGATAATCATGATGAGGAGCGTGCCGATGAGCGCCGCGAATCCACCCAGCGGACCCAGCTCATCGCGCGCCATCTGCCCGAGGCTGCGTCCGTCGCGGCGCGTGGACAGCAGCAGGATCGTCATGTCCTGCACGCAACCGCCCAGCACCGCCCCCACCAGAATCCACAGCGTCCCCGGCAGATAGCCAAACTGCGCAGCGAGCGTGGGACCCACCAGCGGTCCGGGACCGGCGATGGCGGCAAAGTGATGGCCGAACACGATCACGCGGTGCGTCGGCACGAAGTCGCGCCCGTTGTTGAGTCGCTCCGCCGGCGTGGCGCGCGAGGAATCGACCGCCAGTACTCGGGCAGCGATCCAGGTGGCGTAGAAGCGGAAGCCCAGTAGATAGATGCACACCGCCGCGGTGACGATCCACAACGCATTGAGCGGTTCGTGCCGGTGCAGCGCCACCCCGCTTATGGCGATTGCACCCACGACGGCCAGCAAGACACCCGAGATTTTCCTCAGCACGGTGTTGGGTCCTAGGCGCGCAGCCGCTGCAGCGCGCGCGCGTAGCGCGCGAGAATCGCATCGCGATCGTGATGCCGCCCGTTACTCACGACCTTGACGCCGGCGCGCCATACGCAGTCGATGACGCTGCGGCCGGCGGCAAAGATCCAGCTGTCCAGGATCTCATCGTCGCGCCGCTCGAGCAGCGCCGGGTGGCCGCGCCTGAGGCTCACCACATCCAGCGGCGCTCCGGGCTCGAGCCCCGCCGGACCCCCCTGCCCGAGCGTGCCGGTCTGCAGCACCTGCCGTCCACCCTCGAGCGCGGCCTCGAACAGGCAGCGTCCGGTGGAGGCGCCGGCGCCCGAGGCGAGCACGTTGCGCGCGCGTTGCTCGAGGCGCTGGGAGTACTCGAGGGTGCGCAACTCTTCGGCGGCATCCAGCAGGATGTTGGAATCGGTGCCGATGCCGATGCGGCCCCGCTGCGCCAGGAACTCCGCCGCCGGGAATATCCCATCCCCGAGACTCGATTCGGTCAGCGGACACAGGCCGACCACCGCCCGCTGCGCCGCGACTGCGGCGAGCTCGGCAGGCGTGGCGTGCGTCGCATGCACCAGGCACCAGCGTTCATCGACCGCCTGGCTGTCGAGCAGCCATTCGATCGGGCGGCGGCCGCTCCACGCCACGCACTCCTCCACCTCCCTGATCTGCTCCGCGACGTGTATGTGGATGAGGCCGCCGCGCGCGAGCTGCACCACGACGCTGAGCTCCTGCGGAGTCACCGCGCGCAGGCTGTGGGGCGCCACGCCCACGCTCGCCCCAGGCAGAGAGCGCACCGCCTTGCGGCTGGCCTCGACGATGCGCGCGAAGCGCTCCGGATCGTTGATGAAGCGGCGCTGCCCGGCTGTCGGGGCGGTACCGCCAAATCCGCTGTGCGCGTAAAAGGTCGGCAGGAGCGTGAGTCCGATTCCGGTGCAGGCAGCGGCCGCGGCGATGCGTCCGGCGAGCTCGCCGGGATCGGCGAACGGCACCCCGCCGCGGTCGTGATGCAGGTAGTGAAATTCCCCGACGTGCGTGAAGCCCGCCTCGAGCATCTCCGCGAACGCGAGCGTGCTGAGCGCCTCGAACTCCTCCGGGTCGATGCGTTCGAGAAAGCGGTACATGAGCTCACGCCAGCTCCAGAAGCTGTCGTGGGAAGGTCCGCGGCGCTCGGTGAGCCCCGCCAGACCGCGCTGGAAGGCGTGGCTGTGCACGTTGGGAAGACCGGGCACGCCGATCCAATGGCGCTCGTCAGCCTGCGCCGCGTCCACGTTCGCGGTAACGCGCTCGATGTGTCCGTCCGCGGCGCTCAGGCGCACGCGCCGCGCCCAACCCTGCGGCAGCAGCGCCGATTCAAACCACAGGCACGTCATAACGTCCATTATTATTGATTGGCCGGGAGCACGCAGCTGAAGGAGGGTTCGGCCCGATGATCGATGAGTCCAGAGCCCCGTGGCTCACGGTGCAGCGCGGCTCCGCGCCCCTGCTGCTGTGCATGCCGCACACCGGGACCAGCATACCGCCGGCCGTCGAAGCGCAGCTGGTCTCTCCGTGGCTCGGGCGCAAGGATACCGACTGGTTGATCGAGCGTCTGTACGGGTTTGCCGGGGGACTCGGCGCGAGCATCGTGCGCACCGGCGTCTCGCGCACCGTCATCGATGCGAATCGTGACCCGTCGGGCGCATCGCTCTACCCCGGGCAGGCCACCACTGAACTATGTCCCACCACTACCTTCGATGGCGAGCCGCTGTACCGCGCCGGGTGTGCGCCCTCGCCCGAGGAGATCGCCACGCGCCGGCGCGTGTACTTCGAGCCGTATCACCGGACCATAGAGGAGGAGATCGCGCGGCTGCGCGGGCGGTACGCGCAGGTGGTGCTCTACGACTGCCACTCGATCCGCTCGCGAATCCCGCGCCTGTTCTCGGGCACGCTGCCCAACTTCAACCTCGGCAATTTCGGCGGGGCGAGCTGCTCTGCCTCCCTGACGCAGCGCATCGAGTTGCTGTGTGACGGAACGGATTTTTCCCGCGTCACCAACGGTCGTTTCAAAGGCGGCTACACGACCCGCCACTACGGCCGCCGGCATGACGGCGTGCATGCCGTGCAGATGGAGCTCGCGTGCCGCGGCTACCTGCGCGAGCCGGCGGGCGCGGTCGACGAGAGCAACTGGCCGTGCGCGTGGGACGAGGGATTTGCCACCCCGATGCGCACGGTGCTGGAGCGAGTCCTCGCGGCGTGCATCGAGTTTGCGTCCGAAGTGCAGGCTTAGAAGCGCAATCCGAAGCGGATCGGGATGAACTCGGTCGGCTCTACGGTCTCGATGCGCTCGTAGCGCGCCTCGACAAACCAGGACTGACCGCCCGGCAACGCGAAGTCCACACCGAGGCCCGCATTCCATGCGAAGCGCGTCGTGGCCTGGCTCGCCACCAACGTGCTGCTCCCGAAATCCGACCCACAGAAGAACGCGTCGCATAGGAAGGCGTTCTGAGTGAGTTCGATGCGCCGGTAACCCAGTCCCACCCCGCCGGTAGCGTAGAAGCGCATCCAGGGGTTGACCGGTGCTTGCAGCACCCCGCTCAAAAACCCGGTGACCGTCTGGCCGTAGCCGTTATCTACCTGCGTCCCGTTCACGGCCTGCCCGAGTGAGATGAGCTGATTGGTGGCGCCGAAGCGGCTGTAGTTGAGATCCACCCGCAGCATGAACGGCCCCGGTGCCGGACGCAGCGTGAATCCGGTGCCAATGGTCCAGCCGCTGCCGAGAAAGTCCGCGGTGCGCCCTTGCGTCACAGTTGCGCCGCCATCGATGAACCACTGCAGCGGGCGCGTGGGCGGGTACTGATACACCTGCGCGAATGCCGGCGCGCCGCAACCCAACAATGCCAGGGACGCGAATATGCGAGTGTACGACTTCATGTGTGGCATCATCCTGTTGGTCGGCTGAATCGTGGCTGAACTACGGCCGCGGCACACGCGCACCGCGCATTCATGCCACGCGACGCAACCTGCGGCGCACGGCGCGGGCGATTTCGTGGACTTCGCCGATCCCAAGCGCGTTGGCACAGAAGAAGAACGCAGCAGCGCCCGTGGCGATGACAAGGAGGAGACTCAGGCACTTCGGCCAGAAGCGCTGCACCGCCCAGTCCGCCAGCAGAAAATGCCCGCCTGCCCAGGAGATGCCCAGGAGCACCGCCGAGGCCAGCGCCACCCTCCACAGCAGCGCCAGCATCGCCCGCGACTCGAGGCGCCCGAGGTGTGAGCGCATGAGGAAATACAGAATGAGGAAGTTGCTGGTGGCCACGCACGCAGTGGAAAACGCCAGCCCGCGATGCCCCCAGCCACAATGCACGCTGAACACCCAGTTCAACAGCAGGTTGAGACCCACCGCGAGAAAACTGACCAGCATCGGTGTCTTGCGTTTGTCGAGCGCGTAAAAGGCGCTCACCAGCACCTTGAGCGCCGCGTAGCCGCACAGCCCGATGGCGTAGAAGCGCAGCGCACCCGCCGATTCCGCCGTCTCGAAAGCCCCGAAACGGCCGTGCTGGTAGAGCACCGAGATGATGGGCTCCGCCAGCACCATGAGACCGACGCTCGCCGGGATGGTCATGAGAAGCGCCAGCCGCATGCCGCGCGCCAGCTCGCTGCGAAACGCCTGAGTGTTACCGGTCGCCGCCATGCGCGCCAGCAGTGGCAGCGCCACGGTGCCGAGCGCGACGCCGAAGACTCCCAGCGGCAGCTGCATCAGGCGAAATGCCACCGTCAGCCAGAACGTCGGACCGTCGCCGAGCTGCGAGGCGAACACCGAGTTGACCAGCACGTTCACCTGGGTAGTGCTCGCGGCGATCACCGAGGGTCCCATGAGGCGCAGGATTGCCCTCACACCCGGGTCGCGCCAGCGAAAGTCCAGGTGAAATGCGTAGCCCGCGCGGCGCACGGCCGGCAATTGCACCAGCAGCTGCAGCGCACCGCCGAGCAGCGTACCGAGGGCGAGTCCGAGAATCGCGCGGGGACCAAAGTGCGGATCCAGCCAGTACCCCAACACCACACCAGCGACGATCGACCCCAGGTTGAAAAAGCTCGAGGCCATCGCCGGTATGCCAAACACGTTGCGCGCGTTCAGCATGCCCATGACCAGCGCCGCGAGCGACACCAGCAGGATGAACGGGTACATGACCCGCGTCAGGGTTACCGTCAGGGCAGCCTTGTCCGCATCGAACCCGGGCGCCAATGCTGCGACCAGCCAGGGCGCAGACGCCATGCCCAGCACGGTGATCGCGCTCAAGGAGACCGCGGTAAGCGTCGCCACCTTGTTGGCGAGCCGCCAGGCGGCGGCGTCATCTTCCAGCGCCGCGGTGCGCGTGAACACCGTGACGAACGCGGTCGACAGCGCGCCCTCGGCAAACAGGTCGCGCAGCAGGTTCGGTATGCGAAAGGCGATGGTGAACGCGTCCATTACGCGGCCACCGCCAAACAGCGCCGCGAAGATCTGTTCGCGCGCGAGTCCCAGCACGCGGCTGCACAGCACCGCGAGTCCGACGACCCCGGCAGCCCTGGTGTTCAGTCTGTCAGCGCGCGAATCCGCTCCGGCCCCGGCCGCTGCGCCCGCGGGTGTGTCGCCTGGTGGCATGCGGCCGCCACGGTAGCATTCGCCAACAGGTCGCGGCCAGCATCAGTAACGGTAGGTCGCGGTCAGACCGAAAGTTCGCGGCCGATAGGTGATGTACCGGTACGCGGGACTCGCGAGCAATTGCAGGGTATTGGGGTCGAAGGAGTTGGTCTGATGGTTAAAGTTCGTGCGGGTATGGCCGTTGGTCAGGTTGTCCACGAACAGGGAAACTGCCCAATCGGCAACGTTGGTGCCGGCGCGCAGGGAGGCGAAGCGCTGGCTCGACATCGGCACCCCCAGCGATGGCTTCGTGTGATCCTTGTTGTCGAATTGCGAAGTATTCGGATCAAGTGCCGCGTGCACCCACTTGTCCCCGGCCTCGTATTGATAATCCACGCGTACGAATGACTGCAGCCCGAAAGCCGCGAATTTGTACTGTGCGCCGACCGTAGCCGTCCACGGCGGAATCGAGATGCCGGTGCCGATGCCGTTGGGGCCCGCGATCGCATCGCCGTTGGCCACCAGCGGC
>DASWUP010000309.1:0-17406 GCA_036401635.1 Steroidobacteraceae bacterium | reverse complement strand
GAACGCCCGGCGCACTGGCTGGACAACGCACTCGAGGGCGCGGTGATCCTGGCGCCGCTGGTGGCGGCTGTGGCGACACTGCTTGCCGGGCACGCGGCGCTGGCCGCGTTCGGGACCTCCACCGCCGTCATCGACGGCGCGGTGAAGATCGTCGCCGCGCTGGTGCTGGTGCGCTTCGGCGTGTACGTGCTCGGCCTGCTTCTAGGCCCGGCTTCCTGGGTTCGCACCCGCGAGAACCACATCACGCTCATTGTGTTCGCGATCGTGGCGGTGGCGCTGCTCGGCTGGCTGGATGTGCTCGAAGGCGCCCTCAACCGCGTCAGCCTGGTCCCGGGCAAAACGCAGTTGAGCCTGTGGGGTCTGCTCAAGGGCCTGGCGATAGTCACGGCGTTCGTGGTCGTGACCAGCCTGATCGCGCGCGCGATCGAGCGCCAGGTCATGCGGCTCGATCAGCTGGCCGTCTCGACCCGGGTCGGAGTCTCGAAGTTCACCTACTTCCTGTTGCTTGCGCTCGGGATGCTGCTGGGGATCAACGCCGCCGGCGTTGATATAACCACGCTCAACGTGCTCACCGGCGCCATCGGCCTGGGGCTGGGCTTCGGTCTGCAGGCAGTCGCGAGCAATTTCGTCAGCGGCTTCGTGCTGTTGATGGACAAGTCCATCAAGCCCGGCGACGTCATCAGCTTCACCGGGGTCACGGGTACCAGCACCGGTAATTTCGGCTGGGTGCAGGAGCTGCGTGGCCGCTATGTGGTGGTGCGGGACCGCGACGGCGTCGACACCCTGGTCCCGAACCAGAACCTGATCACGAGCGCGTTCATCAACTGGAGCTATTCGGATCAGCGCGTGCGCTTGAAGCTGCCGGTGAACGTGAGTTACGACGACGATCCGGAGGTTGCGCTCAAGCTCCTCCTGCAGGCCACCGAGAATCATCCGCGCATCCTGCGTGATCCGCCGCCGGTGTCGCGCCTCATCAGCTTCGAGGACAGCGGCATGCGGCTGGAAATCCGCTTCTGGATCGCCGACCCCGTGAACGGCGTCAACAACGTGCGCTCGGATGTGAACCGCGCGATCTGGCGCATTTTCCGCGCCCATGGCGTGACGATTCCGGTGCCGCAGCACGAAACGCGCATCCTCAGGTCGCGTCCGGCGCGCGAGCTGCCGGGCGCGGTCACGCAGGGACCGGCGGGGCTCGACCAGGCCGCCGACTAAAAAGTCCCCGGCAGTGTCACTGCAGGTCGCCGCTGGTGTGGAGATTCCGGACAGCGAGCTGTCGCTGTCGTTTATGCGCTCCTCCGGTCCGGGTGGCCAGAACGTCAACAAGGTCGCGACCGCGGTGCAGCTGCGCTTTGATCTCGAGCGCAGCGCGGCGCTCACGGACGGTGTCAAGGCGCGCCTTCGGGCCTTGAGCGGGCGGCGGCTCACCGCGGAGGGTGAGATCCTTATCGTCGCGCGCAATCACCGCACCCAGGAACACAACCGCCGCGAGGCGCACGAGCGACTCGCCGACCTCATCCGCCGCGCGCTGGTGGCGCCCAGGCCGCGCGTGGCGACCCGGCCCACGCGCGCCTCCCGCGAGCGCCGGCTCGAGCACAAGACGCACCTGCGGCGCACCAAGCGCCTGCGCGCGAAGCCCGCTTGGGACGACTAGGAGTGTCGACATGTACGCATCCGCCCTCATGGCCTTCCTGCACCACTTGGCCGCCTTCACCGTGGTCGCGGCGCTGGCGGTGGAAGTCGCCATGTTCAAGCCGCCGCTGTCGCTGGCTCAGGCGCAACGGCTGCAGCGCACCGACTTGATCTTCGGCGCATCTGCGACCGTGCTGCTGGTGGTGGGAATGCTGCGCGTCGCGTTTTTCGAGAAGGGACGCGAGTACTACTGGCACGATCTCTTCTTTCTCATCAAGTTCACCGCGTTTATCGTCGCGGCGCTGATCTCGATCTACCCGACGATGACGTTCCTGTCGTGGAGCAAGACCCTCAAGGCCGGCGCGGCCCCCGAGGTACCCGCAGCGCGCACACGAGGCGTGCGCATGTGCCTGATGCTCGAGCTCACCGCGATTGTTGTAATTCTCGCGTGCGCGGCGCTGATGGCGCGCGGCTTGGGTTACCTGCGCTGACCGCAGACGCCCTACGCTGCAGCAGCCGTCGCGCGCGGGATCAGCCACGCGGCCAGCGCCGGCAGCAGGATGATCGCGGCCAGCATGTTCACCAGGAACATGAAGGTCAGCATGATGCCGATGTCGGCCTGGAACTTCAGCGGCGAGAACACCCAGGTGGCGACCCCGATGGCAAGCGTGATGCCGGTGAAAATGATGCTGGCCCCGGTGACGCGCAGCGTGCGTTCGTAGGCGTCTCGCACCGCTAGTCCCTGGTGCAGGAATTCCTGCATGCGGCTGAAGAGATAAATGCCGTAGTCGACCCCGATGCCCGCCCCGAGTGCCACCATCGGCAGCGTGGAGACTTTGAGGCCGATGCCGACCAGGGCCATGACGGCGTACACCAGCACCGACACCAGCGCCAGCGGCACCACCACCAGGATCGTGCCCACCACGGAACGGAAGGTCAGCAGGCACATGACGAGCACCGCGGCGAACACGCCCGCGAGGATCAGCAGCTGCTTGGTCTCCACGGTCTCGTTGGTGGCCGCCATCACCCCGACGTTGCCCGCGGCGAGGCGCACCTGGGCGCCCGCGAGCGGATTGGCGTTGCGCCAGCGTTTCACCGCGGTCACGACCCGCTCGATCGTGCCGGCACGGTGGTCGGCGAGGAACATCATGACCGGCACGACGTCGCAGTTGTCATTGAGGAGCCCGGTGCTGGTCTCGATGTAGCGCGTCGATTGTGTGAGCTGGGTCTGCTCGCGCGGGATGCTGCGCCACTTGAGGCTCCCCTCGTTCCAGCCGGCGATCGCGACCTTGGCCATGAACGGCAGCGTGATGACGTCCTGCACCCCGGCAACGTTGCGCATGCGCCAGGCGAAGCGGTCGACTGCGCTCATCAGAGCGTGACTGACGCACACCGGCTCGCTCGACTCGATGATCGCCGTGAGCACGTCGACGCCGATGTTGAACCTGGAGGTAATGACGTCGTTGTCGCGGTTGTAGCGCGAGTCGGGCCGCAGCTCCGGCACGCCCGCGTGGATGTCCCCGATCGGGGTCTCGCGCCCCTTCCACCAGCCGAGCACCGCGAGCACGGCGGCGATCACAATAATGGTGAGCGCGGGTCCGCGGTTGGTGATGCCCGACAGGCGCCGCCACAGCGCCGCGAGCCAGCGCTGGCGCCGTTCCACCCGCGCGCGATACCCGGCATCGAAGTGCACGTAGGAGACCAGCACCGGCAGCAGCACCAGGTCGGTCAGAATGACGATCGCGACGCCAATGCTCGCGGTAATCGCCATCTCGCGAATCACCTGCACCGGAATCATGAGAATCGTGACGAAACCCACCAGGTCCGCGAGCAGCGCAATGATCGCGGGCACCAGCAGCTGCCGGAAGGTGCGGCGCGCGGCCTCCATGCTGCCGAGGCCCGCGAACGCGGAGTCGCTCACGGCGCTGATCTTCTGCACGCCGTGACTGACACCGATCGCGAATATCAGGAACGGCACCAGCAGCCCGATGGGGTCGATGCCGTAGTGCAGCAGCACCAGCGCGCCCAACTGCCAGATCACCGCAATCACCGAGCACAGCACCGGCACGAAAGCGACGCGCCATGACTGACAGTAGAGGCGTACCGCCAGCAGCGTCAGCACCAGCGTGATGACGGCAAACAGCACCACCGAGGCCACCCCGTCGGCGATGTCCCCCATCACCTTGGCAAAGCCGATCATGCGCACGTCGATCCCGTGGCGCGAGAATGCGGCGGTCTCGACGCCGCCGCTGGCGCGCACCTGCACCTCGACGCGAGCGCTCGCGCCCGTGCCCGTGCCCGCCGCGGGCTGCTCGATCGCCTGCCGCACCTTCAGTTCGAGCTCGTGGGCGACCGTGATCGGATCGACCGGCTTACCTTGTGCATCCTGATCGAGCAAGATCGCGCTCACCAGGGCTCCGGAGAAATCGTTGGCGACCAGGCGCCCGATGATGCCGGCCTTGCGGATGTTGTCGCGCACCCGCGCCATGTTGGCGGCAGTGGGCGTGAAGTCCGCCGGCATGACGTTGCCCGCTTCGATGCCATCCTCCACCACCTCGAGGTAGCGCACGTTCGGCGTGAAGATCGACTGCACGCGCGTGCGGTCGATGCCGTCCATGACGATGACTTCGTCGGTGGCCTTGCGCAGCGCGACGAAGAACTCGGGGCTGAACATGTTGCCGTCGCGCGCGATCAACGCGATCAGCACGCGGTTGGCGCCCTGGAAGTCCGCCACCTTCGGGTCCAGGTAGGTGCGCATGTACTCGTGCTGCACCGGCAGCGTCTTATTAAAGGAGCAGTCGATGCGCAGGCCGTGCACGGCCAACGCGGCGAGCAGCGCTGTACCGAGCGTAAACACCACCAGGATGTGGGTGCGGTGCCCGAAGATCAGCTGCTCGAGCCGCCCGACTACCGCCGCGGGCGCCGCGCTGCCGCTGTTGCCCACGCCCGCCATTACCGCGCGGCGTGCGCGGCGGCCGGCGCGTTCCTGAGGTCAATGACCTTCGCGCCGTCTTCACCGACCGCCGCCAGTTCATCGTCGCCCACGATCACCGCCGCTGACAGGCCGGCGCGATCGCTCTGCTGTACGAGGGTGAAGGTGCCCCCGCCATCGTGACTGACGAGCACCACCCCCGCGAAGCCCACGATGGCGACGCCAGCCTCGCCCAGGCGCACCGCGCCATCGAGCATGGCCACGGTGCCGGTGTCGATCTTGCGCCAGCTCCCACCCGCATCCTCCGAGCGGTAGAGATGGCCGCGCAGGCCAAAAGCCAGCAGCGCCTCGCCCGCCACGGGCAACGCGCCAAAGAACGATCCCTCGTAGGGCGAGGTGAGGGTAAGCCAGTGCGCGCCGTTATCGTCCGAACGGTACAGATGCCCCGACTCGCCGGCGATGTACAGCCGCGATCCACCCGCGGAGACGATGCGATTCAGGTGGTAACCACCCCCGGCCGCACCCTCGTCGGCGGCGGGCGCCGTAGGAGCGGCGCGCGCGGCTACCGCGGGCCGCGCACGCGGCGCCGCCGCCGTGAACTTGCGCTCGCTCCAGCTCGTGCCGCCGTCCGCGCTCGCGAGGTAGGTGCTGTAGGCGCCCACGGCGATCGCCTGTCCGCCTGCACCACACCACACATCGAGCAGCGGCCGCTGCGCCTCGGGTGCGTAGTGCGTGCGCTTCCAGGTCCGTCCGGCGTCGGCGCTGACGAGGATGACTTCGTCGTGACCGACCGCGACGCCATGCTGCGCGTCGAGAAAACACACGCCGGTGAGCAGCGCCTGGGTAGGCACCTCGGCTGCCTGCACCCAGCTTCTTCCCTTATCGTCGGAGAGCACGATGACGCCGCGGTCGCCGACCGCGATCAGCCGCGGCCCGGCCGCCGCCACCGCGATCAGAAGCGACTGCGCGGCCAGGCGCGCGGGCTCGGCGGGCAGCGGGGCCAGCTCGGCGGCGCGTGCCGACTGTACGAGAGCCAGCGCCGCAAGCCACAGCAGGGCGCGGCCCCTCGAGCGAACCACAGCCGCACCGGTATCCGACCTGCGCCAGCCGCTCACGCCGTGAGACCTAACGGACTCCGCGCCGCTCCAGCACGCTCGGTTGGTAGTCGGACGGCGTGCGCTTGATATTGAAGTCGTAGGACTTCGCTTCCTCGTTCTGCAGGCCGAGCGCGAGATAACGCCCATTCGACAGATCCATGACCAGCTCGAGCGTGGTCCACAGTGTGGGCACATCGTAGTAGTTCATGGCGTGCCCTTCCTGCACCCGGTACAGCTGTCCGCGCGCGTCGTAGCAATCCACCGCGAGGATTTGCCAGGAATCCTCATCCACGTACAGCGTACGGCGGCTGTAGAGGTGGCTCAGGCCGCGCTTGAGCGTCGAGTCGACCACCCAGACGCGATGCAGCTCGTAGCGCGCCAGGTCCTGGTTGATGTGGTTCTTTTTCAGGATGTCGGCGTACTTGAGCTTCTCGCTCTGCAGGTGGTAGGCGTTGTAGGGAACGTAGAGCTCTTTCTTGCCGAGCAGCTTCCACTCGTAGCGCTCGGGGCTGCCGTTGTACATGTCCAACTGATCGGAGGTACGCAGGTTGTCGGAGTTCGTGCCCGGGTTGTCGAAGGCGACATTCGGCGCGCGCCGCACACGGCGCTGGCCGGGGTTGTAGACCCAGGCGCGGCGGTTTTCCTTCGCCTGGTCGAGGGTCTCCTGCACCAGCAGCATCTCGCCCGCCAGGCGCGCCGGCGCGGTCGTCTCCTGCGTGAAGTACAGCAGGATGTTGTTGAGCGCCGCCTCGGTCATGCCCGGCTGGTAGTAATGAAAGTAGAACTCCTCTTTGAACTTCACCAGCGTGTAACCGCCGCCGGCGGTCAGCGGCACCTGCCCGATCTCGAGCGCTGCGCCCAGGCCGCGATAGCGCATGATGTGGTTCCAGAACACCTCCAGTCCCACTTTTGGAATCGGGAACGGAATGCCGCCGATCGCGCCGGTGACGCCGTTGCCGTCCGGAACGAGCTTGGCCGTGGTCGCATTGCGCTTGGTGGCCTCGGCGATGCGCTCCGGGACGGCCGCGCTGCGATGCGTCGGATAGACCTCCATCTTGTAGTCAGGGTAGGCCTTGAACAGCGCCTTGTGACCCTCGGTGAGCTTCGCCGCGTACTGACTCATGTCGGCCGCGGTGATGGTGAACAGCGGCTTGTCGCTCGCGTACGGATCGGGGTGATGATCACCGGAGTGGTAGTTGGCAAAGCCGGCGTCGGCCGGCGACTTGATGCCGCCAGTCCACGCGGGAATGCCGCCGTCGGCGTTAGCCGCCTTCTCGCCACCGACGGGCGTGAGCTCGGCGCCCAGGTGCGCGGCCTCCTCCGGGCCCACCGCCCCGAAGGCCGCGGGTGCGAGCAGCAGTCCTGCGGTGGCCAACCGGATCAGCGTCTTCATTGCAGCCCCTCCATTGTTCGCGCGCCAGGGCCCACGCGGCTTCAGAATGAGTATTTGATACTGGCGGCAACGAAGTTGCGATCCCTGAGCAGGTTGTACTGGCCGGCGCCGCCGAACTGGGTGTAGGACACGTCGAAATCCCACTTGGCGCGCAGGCTGGCACCGAGGCCTACGGTGACCGCGTGCCGGCCCTCGATGAAATTGCCCCCGGGACCGGGCGAAACCCCCTTCACGTCATGCTGCCAGGTCGCATGCGGCAGCAGGTTCCACGCCGCGATCACGTTGTCGTACTCGAGCCGGCCAGCGATCACGTAGCCCCAGGAGAGCTTGTCCGGAAACGCGTAGCCGGGCTCCACGAGGTTGGGAAACTCCGGATAGCCGCCGAGCTGCGGATTGCCGCTCAAGTTCGTGCCGGGGCCGTCGTAGCGCAGGCCCCGACCCACGGGTCCGCCGCTGTACTTGTGCTCGAGTCCCGGGATGTAGTCGAGCGCTGCCTCGAACAGCAGTACCGCCTGCGAGGCCTTCAGGATGTTGGCGAAGGTCTGCGTGGCGGTGAACTGACCCTGCCAGGTGTTCTTCAACTGCCAGCCGCGGATCGTCTGTCCGAGACCAAATGAGCCGAGCTGGTTGCATCCGGTGATGGGGGTCGCCGAGGCGGGCACGCAGGTGCCGGGCGGTGTCACCGGTGCCCCGAGCAAGCGCGCGATCCCCGACTCAAAGGGCGTGAGCGAGGCGTACAACAGTTCCACGTCGTCGAGCTGCAGCGGCACGTTGTGACGGAACGCGACCTCGCCCTGCAGCGCGGTACCGGTCTTTTGGATCTGGGTGTTGAAGGACACGCCGAACATCTTGATGTCCTGCGGGAACTCCTCGAAGTAGCCGGCCGTCTTGCCGTACTCGTAGGTAGCGAGGCTGCTCGCCTGATTGTTGACGTTGCCCCCGGCGAGCAGTGTATTGGCGCCGATAGTGGCGTAGGTCTGCGCCGTGGCCGCGCTAAGATTACCGCCCTGCTGCGCGGCTCGCTGCTGGCCGACCGCGGTGCCCGTAGCGACGGCTGCGGCGAACGGCAGGCCGGCGGCGAGCGCCTGCGCTGCAGCGCCTACCGCGTTCACCGCGCCGAAAGCGTTGCCGAAGCCCGCCTGCGAGCCGGTCGCCGCCGACACTACCGGCACGCGGCTGGTGTAGTTCAGGAAGTAGAAGCCGAGCTGGGTGCCCTGGCTGAAGTTCGGCAGATAGAGCTTGAAGTTCACGCCGTACTGGCCCGCCTCGGGCGGTTTGTGATCCGGCAGGCGGTTCACCGCCTGGAAGTCTGTGATCAGCGGGCCGCCGAGCGGGCGGAAATCCACGCCCTGGTCGGAAATCGCGCCGAAGCCGAGGAACACGCGGTTGCCGCCGGTGACCGCGAAGTCGTTGGTGCTGAAATACGAGCCGGCGGGTTCCGGCTTGGTCTCGTGCCAGTCGAACAGGTAGAGGAACTGGCTGCTGAAGTTCTGGGTCAGCTGCAGATTGAACACCGCCATCTCATCCGGCAGCAGCGCTTCCTTGAGTTCCGCCCCCGGCACCCGCAGCGCCGACACGTCGAAGTGGTTGACCTGGTTGAGTCCGCCCTGGATGAAGGTGCTCTCGCCCCAGCTCACGACTTGCCGACCCAGGCGAATCTCAGAAGGCATGGTGCCGAGACTGAAACGCCAGAACCCAAAGGCATCCAGCAGTCGCACATAACTGCCCACCAGGGCCTTGGCGTCGTGAGTCAGCGGCGTGCGATCCCCACCGCTGTCCATGACGGCGTAATCGTACAAGCCGTCGCCGCGCACGAAGATGCCGCCGCGGTCCTGGTAGTTGAGCGCGATCTCCGTGACTCCCTTGATCGCCTTGCTGTAGGCGCCCTTGTTGCGGTAGTTCAGGTCGCCGTCGTCGATGTTGGGCGAGTGCCCGCAGCCGCCGTTGGCGATGGCAATGAGGCGGCAGTCAAGGCCGGACACACGCCAACCCTGACCGTAGCCGATGGTGGTGTCCCAGCTGCCGGTCCAGTCTCCGGAGGCGCTCTGGAAACTGACGGCATGCGCGCCCGGCCAGCTGCCGGCGGCCAGGCAGGCCACGAGCGCCATCGTGGCCAGTGGCGGACGACGCCCGGTGTGAACTTTCCTCATGTGTCCCCCTGCTTCCCTTAAGGGCTAAAGGACGCGCACGTCGGTCAAGCCTGTGGGCTCACGCCCTGAGTCCGCCCGAAAATCAGCTGATCGCTTGCGCACAGTGACGGCGAAGATAGGTCGCATTCTTGTTTGTTGCGGCAACACCAAGCTTAGCGTGCGGTCAGTCTATTACTCGGCCACGCAATGCGGCAAGCCGTTTCGGCCGCGCATTAGCAGCTTCAATGCCGCGGCGAAGCCGCGCGCTCAGCGCCAACTGTGCGTCCTGCGCCACAGCCTTCGCCGTTATGATGAGTCGGTCGCTCACCGCGCAGCCTGCGCCTTAACGGAACGGTTGCAAATGGACTCATTCGCCGGCAAGACAGTGTTGATCACGGGGGCGTCGGCAGGCACCGGGCGCTCGCTGGCGCTGGCGCTCGCCCCCGGTGGTGCGTGTCTGGCGCTCAACGCGCGCAACGCGGCGCGCCTTGAGGAAACGGCGCACGAATGCGCCGCGCGCGGCGCCCAGGTGCTCGCGCTTCCCGGGGATGTCTCGCGGCAGGCGGACTGCATCATGCTCGCGACTCGCACCGTGCAGCGCTTCGGCAGGCTCGACACCCTGATCAACAATGCCGGCATCACCATGTGGTCGCGCTTCGAGGCCGTCAGCGACTTCAGCGTGTTCGAGCGACTGTTGGCGGTGAACTATCTGGGCGCGGTGTATCTGACGGCCGCCGCCCTGCCGCACTTGCGACGCTCGCGCGGGCTGATCGTCGCGGTGGCCAGTATTGCCGGCCTCACCGGGGTGCCCGAGCGTACCGGCTACGCGGCGAGCAAGCACGCCCTGGTGGGATTCTTCGAGTCACTGCGCATCGAACTGCGCGGCAGCGGGGTCGACATCACTATCGTCGCACCGGATTTCGTCGTCAGTGAGATTCACCGCCGCGCCATCGGCGCGGACGGCAGCCCGCTCGGGCAGAGCCCGATGCAGGAGCCGCACATCATGACAGCCCAGCAATGCGCGCAGCTGATCGTGGCAGCCATGCGGCGGCGGCGGCGTATGTTGATCACTTCCGCGCGCGGCCGGCTCGGGCGCTGGGCGCGGCTGATGGTCCCGGGGCTCGTGGACGCCATCGCCGCGCGCGCGATCCGCGAGCGGCGTTGAAAGCTACTCGAAGGCGATCGCAGGCAGATCGAGTGCGATGAGGAAGTACTCGAACAGGTGCTGGATGACCCTGACCTGGTTGTGCAGCCGATGATCACTCTCCACCAGGTGCAGTGCCGCCCGATACGCCTGCGCGAAGCGCACGCTGTGCTCGAACGGCACCACGTCGTCGCGCCAGCCGTGCACCACGGCTGCCGGACAGTCGAGCACGCTCGCGCGCAGCTCGGGCAGGCCCTGCAGGTAAAGCGCCGGCGCCATCAGGAACACCCCGCGCGCATGCAGGAGCGACGCCGAGGCAACCGCGACATAGCCCCCGAGGCTCGAGCCGACCAGCACCAGGTCCCCGGCCAACTCCTTGCAGAAATCGACCAGCTTTGCAACCCGCGCGCGCGGCTCATCGATCCCGCGGTAGTCGACCGAGTGCGTCTCGTAGCCTTCGCTGCGCGCGACCTCGGCGAGCGCGGAGATCTTGCGCCCCCACGGTCCGCTTTCCTGGCCGTGAGAAAAGACCACGTGGCGGGTGGCCACGGGCGCTTGTATGGCAGGCTCAGCGCTGGGAGCTGGGGTCATAGGCGCGAATAATGCAGGCAATGGAAACGTTAAGCCAATCATCCCGCCACCGAGCGGTGCTGGGCTGGCAGTTCTGGATCGATCGCGGCGGTACGTTTACCGATGTCATCGGCCTGTCGCCCGGCGGCGAGCTGTACGTTCGCAAGGTGCCCTCGGCAGCGGCAGGTGGCGCGGCGGGCGATCCCGGCCTCAGCGCAGCGCGCGCGATTCTCGAGACCGCGACCGCGGCGCCGCGAGCAGTCGCCTCGGTCAAGGTTGGTACCACGGTCGCGACCAACGCGCTGCTCACGCGCAGCGGTGAGCCGGTGGTGCTGGTGACCACCGCCGGCTTCGCCGATGGGCTGCGCATCGCTTACCAGAACCGCCCTGACATCTTCGCGCGTCACATCGTGCTGCCCAAGCCCCTGTACACCACCGTGATCGAGGCCCGCGAGCGCATCGACGCACACGGCGCCGTGCTGCGGCCGCTCGATACCGCGCGGCTGCGCACTGACCTTACGCGCGCGCGCCGCGCCGGCCGGCGCGCAGTCGCCATCGTGTTCCTGCATGGCTGGCGCTATCCGCAGCACGAGCGCGAGGCCGCCGCTTGCGCGCGTGCGCTCGGCTTCGAGGAGGTGTCCGTGTCGCACGAGCTGTCGCCGCTGGTGCGCTATGTCACGCGCGGCGACACGACGGTCCTCAATGCCTACCTCGCGGCGCCGCTGCGCAGCTACGTCGGCGCGCTCCAGGAGCAGCTGCGCGCGCTCGATCCGGGCGCGCGCCTGACGCTCATGCAGAGCAACGGAGGACTGGCGGCGGCGGAGAGCTTTCACGCCATGTCGAGCGTGTTGTCGGGGCCTGCGGGCGGGCTCATCGGCATGCACTGGGCGGGCGAGCGGCTGGGTTACCCGCGCCTGATCGGCTTCGACATGGGCGGCACCTCTACCGACGTGTCGCTGATTGACGGCGAGCTGCCGCAGCGCTTCGAGCACCTCATTGCCGGCGTGCGCCTGAGCCAACCGATGCTCGACCTGCACAGCATCGCCGCCGGTGGCGGGTCGATCCTGACGTTCAGGGACGGCCGCTTTGCGGTGGGTCCGGCTTCGGCGGGTGCCAATCCGGGCCCGGTCTGTTATGGGCTCGATGGACCGCTGACACTCACCGACGTGCAGGTGCTGCTCGGGCACCTGCGGCCCGACACCATGCCCGCGGTCTTCGGACGCGACGGCCGCTCGCGCATCGATGTGGAGGCGGTGGCGCGCAGGTTCGCCGCGCTTACCGCACAGGTCGACGCGCAGGGCGCGCGCGGTTGCTCTGCCGAGATGCTCGCCGAATCGTTCCTCGAGGTGGGTGTCGAGTCGATGGCGAACGCCATCCGCCAGGTGTCCGCCCGTCAGGGACGCGATGCGGGTGAGTTCACCCTGTTCTGCTTCGGCGGCGCGGCTGGCCAGCACGCCTGCCGGGTAGCCCGCGCGGCCGGTATGCGCCGCATTCTCGTGCATCCGCTGGCGAGCGTGTTGTCGGCGTTCGGCATCGGCGTGGCGGATCGCCTCGCCGTGCGCCGGGCGAGCCTGCGCCAGATGCTGAACGAGGCGGGACTCGCCGCGGCGCGCGCCGCGTTGGCAGGGCTCGAAGCGCAGGCGCGCGCGGAGCTCACCGCCCATGGCGGTGAAGCTGAGCGCGTGCAGGTCGCGCAGCTGCTGGAGATGCGTGCCGGGGACAGCGATGTCACGCTGTCGGTGCCGCTGGCGCCCCTGCAACAGGTCCACGAGCGCTTCCACGCGGATCATCTGCGGCGCTTTGGCTTTGCCGCGCACAGCCTCGCGGTGGTGATCGAGGCGCTGCGCGTGGAGGCGCGCCTTGCCTCGCTCGATGCCACAACGCTCGCCCTGCCTGAGCCCGCGGCGGTGGGCGAGCTGCCGCCGCGGGTACGTGCCTGGTTCGGCGCCTGGCGCGAGGTGCCGCTGCAGTCCATGAGCGCGCTGCGCGGGGAGCTGCTTGGACCGGCGCTGATTGTCGAGGCGCACAGCACGGTGGTGCTGGAGGACGGCTGGCGTGCCCGGCGCCTCGCGGGCGGGGAGCTGTTGCTCGAGGATGACGGCACGGCGCGCGCTGCGGCCACAGCGGCGGCCGATCCTGCCCGTATCGAGATATTCAACAACCTGTTCATGCACATCGCCGAGCAGATGGGCGAGGTCCTCAAAGCAACCGCGCAGTCGGTCAACATCCGCGAGCGCCTCGACTACTCCTGCGCCCTGTTCGACGCCGACGGCGCCCTGGTGGCGAATGCGCCGCACATGCCGGTGCATCTGGGTTCGATGGGCGCGAGCGTGCGGGCGGTGATTGCGGCGCAGCACGGCAGGCTCCGTCCGGGGGACTCCTGGCTCCTCAACAGTCCCTACCACGGCGGCACGCACCTGCCCGACATGACGGTGGTGACGCCGGTGTTCATGGGCGCTCCGGTGCGGCCCGATTTCTTCGTCGCCTCGCGCGCACATCACGCCGACATCGGCGGGATGACGCCCGGTTCCATGCCGCCTTTCAGCCGCACGATAGAGGAGGAAGGCGTGCTATTCGAATGCTTTGCGCTGGTGAGTGGCGGGTCGCTGCGCGAGCGGGAGTTGCGCGCGGCACTGGCAGCGAACCGGTGGCCGGCCCGCAAGCCCGACCAGAACGTCGCGGACCTGCGCGCCCAGCTGGCCGCCAACGCGCGCGGCATCGCCGAAATCGAGCGCGCCGTGCGGCGCCACGGTGTGGCCACGATGCACGCCTACATGCGGCACGTGCAGGACAACGCCGCGCATTGCGTGCGCCACGCCATCGGGCGGCTGCAACCCGGCAGCTTCCGCTACGAAATGGATGACGGGCAGGTGATCGCGGTGCGCGTCGACATCGACCGTGCACGGCGCCGCGCGCGCGTCGATTTCAGCGGCACTTCTGCTCAGGGCGCACACAACTTCAACGCGCCGCGCGCCGTGTGTACCGCCGCGGTGTTGTACGTGTTCCGCACGCTGATCGAGCGGCCGATTCCCTTGAACGAGGGGTGCCTCGAGCCGCTGGACGTCGTCATTCCGGGCGGCTCACTGCTCGACCCGCAGGCGCCGGCGGCGGTGGCGGCGGGAAACGTGGAGACCTCGCAGTGCATCGTCGACGCACTGTACGGCGCGCTGGGAATTCTCGCCGCCTCCCAGGGAACCATGAACAACCTGACCTTCGGCGATGCGCGCCCGCAGTACTATGAAACCATAGCCGGCGGCGCCGGTGCGGGGGCGGATTTCGATGGCTGCGACGCCGTTCAGACCCACATGACCAACTCACGGCTCACTGACCCGGAAATCCTCGAGGGCGAGTTTCCGGTGCTGGTGCGGGAGTTTGCGATCCGCCGCGGCTCCGGCGGCGCGGGCCGGCACCACGGCGGCGACGGCGTCGTGCGGCGGCTGGAGTTTCGTGCGCCGCTCTCGGGTGCACTGCTCGCCAATCACCGTCGCGTCGCGCCCTTTGGGCTCGCCGGCGGCCAGCCGGCCGCCTGCGGCGAGGCGCGCATCCGCCGCGCCAGCGGAGCAGTCGAGCCCCTCGGCGCCACCGCGCGCTTCGAGGTCGGGCCCGCAGATGAGCTTGCCATCCTGACACCCGGCGGCGGCGGCTTCGGTGCGCCCGAATGAGGGCGATGGGTTCGCCGGCAAAAGCCACGCCTTTTGCCGGCGTGGTTGGATGAGTGCCTAGCCACGAAGTATCGAGGTTTCAATCTCCCACTCGACCCGGTGCTTGGACGTCGCGGAGCGGTTCACGGACACCGGCCGCACGCGGCTCCCGCCGGCACGATGCGTCACCATCCAGGTGTCGAAGGCGCCCGGCTTGCTGGTGGCGAACCCGAACAACAGGTTGAATTTGCCTTCGGCGACAGTCTGCGGCCGATTGACGCGCTCATCGCTGATGACGAAATGACTGTCGTCGTCGGCGGCGCCGGCAAAGGCTCCCTGCGCCGCGAGGGTGTCCAGAAAGCTCTGCACCTGGGTGTGGGCGCGCTGCCAGGCTGCCGGTCCGTTGTGTTCCAGCAGCACCCAGCGGGTGCCCTGCTCGATGCTCGCGGCCACGAACAGCGCCAGGCGCCGCGCCGAGAGGTACTTCCAGTCGGAGGCACCGCTGCCTCCGGCGGCCAGGGTGCGCGGGCTCACGCCGGTGCGCGAGCCGCCCCGCACCGACAGCAGGGTATTCACGCCCGCCTGCGCCAGCCGCACCCGGTCGGCGTCGGAGACCGCCACCGCCGGACGCAACCCGGGACGCAAGATCGCCTCCTCGCTCTCTGCGGCCGTCCATACCGGCCAGGTATCATCGGCGCGGGCGATCATGCCCGCGGCGGCGCCGCACGAACCGAAGGTCTCCACGCGGCCGCGCAACCGATCAAACGCCTGCACGCGCGGGAAGTACATGACGGCGCTGTCGCTGCGGAAGGGCCAGCCGCGCAGCGCATCAAGCGCCGCACGCGCCGAGATCCAGGCCGCCGGCGGATCGACCAGCAGCAGCGCCTGCCGGTCGCGACACATGCGCGCCGCAACCAGCAGCGCTGCCAATCCAACATCCCGGTCACGCGTCAGCGGCGGAATGCACAGCATGTTGAAGCGAGCGACACCCTGGAGCGCGAACAGTCCGGTGGCGCCGCTGGCCGCGCCGATGATGTCGTAGTCGGTGAGCGGCGCGCCATCGTCCCCATCGGGATTGGAGAGCGTGTACCCGACCACCACCCCGCCGGGTCCGCCGGCGGAACGATCCGGGCGCTGCCCGGGAACCGTATCCGCCACGCGCACCAGGCGCGATTCGAGCAGCACGTCGGCCACGAAGCGCCCCGAAGCGGGCAGCACCGACGCGTGCCGGTAGATCTCCTGATCTTCGACCAGCTCGGAACCTGCGGTGCGCACGCGCTGCACCACGAGATTGAAGAGGTCGCGCTCGGCGGCGCTCAGGCCATCATAGTCCACCGAAGCGCGCAGGTATTCGCGCGAGCCGGGATTCAAAGCCATGAGCCTGAGGTGGCCTCGGCCCGCCGGCAGGGTAATGGTAGGCGGGCGCGCGCCGTTGGCGACGCGCACGATGCGTGCCTCGCGACCACCGTTCTCGAAGAACTGCTCGACCGCATAGGAAAGGGTCGAGGGCTGCCACAGGCCGCCAAAGTGCTGTTGGAACTCGGTGAAGCTTCTGACGGGCAGCGCCTGGTTGACCGGGCCCTTGAGGGTGCGGCCAACGAAGGCGGCGACTCCGGTCGCCACGCGCTGAATCGCGTGATCCGTGCGGCTTTGTTGTGCGAGTTCTACGCCGGACGCGGGGCTGGTGGCCACTCAAGCGCCTTTTGGGATTTGAAGCGCGACTCTAACACAGCGTGTCAGCGCCTTGTCGGGTTGTCACGCGCTTGCTGCTCGGCGCGCTGCCGCGCGGCTTCACTCTCCGTCAGGCGCTGCGCTTCTTCGGCGCGCGCGCTCTCGAGCTCTGCGCGCTTGCGCGCGATCTCATCGAGCATCAGCTGCAGCCATTGCGACAGCGCCGGGGCAGGCGACGTTTCTTCCTGCGACAGCGCCGGGGCAGGCGACGTTTCTTCCTGCGACCGCGCCGGGGCAGGCGACGTTTCTTCCTGCGACCGCGCCGATGCGTGCGACTCTTCTTCCTCGGACAGCGTGCCCAAGAGCGAAGACTCCTCAGCCGCCATTCTTGGGATGCATGAGTCGCGTCTTAGCCGCGGCGGCCGGGGCGGGGGCATTGGCAGCCTCCTCCGCAGCATTCTCAGCCGGCGCGCCCGGCTCGATCTCCGAGAGCATCTGCTTGAAGGAGGTTTCATCCATGGGCAGATCCGATTTGCCATCCCAGGTAGAGCCTTCCGGAAGCACGTTCTGCACGCGCGGCGCGGCGGCCAGGATCTGTTCCAACGTGGCGTCGGATACCGTGATCGGGACCGGCACGCCGTGCGGGTTGCGCGCAAGGTCTGACACCCGCGTCCAGTCGACCTGCTGATGCTGCGTCTTCAGCTGCTGTTGCAGCGTCGCGGCCAGGGACTTGCTGAGGAGCTTGCGCTGTGCCTTCGCCCAGTCACGCGTATCGTCCTCCAGAACGTCAAAGGGCTGCATGTACAGCTGCCCGTCACGCCAGCCGAACACGAATGGCTGATTGACGACGCGCACCTGGGTGCCGAGAGGCAAAATGGCGAACAACTGCGCGATGTCCTCCGGATACAGCCGGATGCAACCGTGGCTCGAACGCAGCCCGACGCCGGCCGGTTTATTGGTGCCGTGGATCAGGTAACTCGGCCACTGCAAATAGAACGCGTACTTGCCGAGCGGGTTGTCCGGCCCGGGCCCGATCACCGGATCGAGATCCTCGCCGTTCTCGTGGTGCTCCTTGCGCACCGATAGCGGCACGCGCCAGGTGGGATCCTGCTGGCGGCGAACGATCTTCGTGACGCCCTCCGGAGTTCGCCAGCCCACCTTGCCTATGCCGATAGGATGAGTAATCACCACCGGCCGCTG
>DASWUP010000308.1:0-17034 GCA_036401635.1 Steroidobacteraceae bacterium | reverse complement strand
CTGACCGCGTGATCGCAGCCTGGCGCAGGGCGTGGTCCACAGAGTTGTCCACAGCTTCTGTGGATAAGGAACCCCCTGCAGCGGCGGGGTCGTTCAAGGAGCTTGAGGGCACGCGACACTGCCGCTAAACTCCCGCGCCCTTTAACTTGTGTGCCTGACGCCCCATTTTAAGGGGTGAGCGTTCCCGCAAACCGGTGAGCCCGCCATGAAAGCCGCGATACACCCCGAGTACAAAGAGATCACCGTCACCTGCACGTGCGGCAACACGTTCAAGACGAGCTCGACGCTCGGACATGATCTGCAGGTCGAGGTGTGTTCGAACTGCCATCCTTTCTATACGGGCAAGCAGAAGATCGTCGACACGGCGGGCCGCGTGGACAAGTTCCGCAAGAAGTACGCCGCCGCGGGCGGCGCCAAGTAACTCGCCGGCTGAACCCGACCCGCCTTAGGATCGGGCGATCTTAAGCGAACGGCACGCGGCGGAACTTCCACCCCCGGCGCTCGCTCTACCGGCAAGGCCTTTCGAGGGAGTCATGCGCCGCACACTCGCCGCCGCCGTTGCCTGCGCCGCCACGCTGGCCGCGGGCGGCTGCGCCACCAACCCGGAAACCGGTACGCATCACGTCGTCTTCACCTCCGTGAAAGGCGAGCAGGAGCAGTCTCGGCGCATCCACCAGCAGATCGTCAAGTTCTACGGCCTGTATCAGGACCAGACGCTGCAGGACTACGTGCAGATGGTCGGCACGCGCGTCGCGCGCAATACGCCGATCGCGAACTGGGATTTCAAGTTCTTCGTGCTCGATGATGACTCGCTGAACGCCTTCACCATCGGTGGCGGCTATGTCTACATCCATCGCGGGCTGCTGCCGTACCTGAATTCCGAAGCCGAGCTTGCCGCCGTGCTCGGCCATGAGATCGGTCACGACGTCGCGCGCCATCCGGCGCGCGGCCAGGCGCGCAACGTGCTCCTGGGGGTGGGCACGTTGGCCACGGCCATCATGACCGGCAATGCCGCGCTGGCGGAAATGGCGGACCTGGGCGCCGCCGTCTGGGAGCAGGGCTACGGGCGCGACAACGAGTCGGAGGCCGACCGCCTGGGGCTCGAGTACGCCGCCCGCACCGGTTATCGCCCGGAAGCGATGGGCAACGCGTTCAAGGTCTTCAAGGCTCAGGAGTCCTTCGAGCTCACGCGCGCCAAGGATGAAGGCCGCGACCCCAACATCTACCACGGCGTGTTCTCCGATCACCCCGCGCCCGATGATCGCATCGTGCAGGCCACCCTCGGGGCCGCGAACATCAGCACCGTGCCGCGCGGCGGCTGGATCGATAACCGCGACGAGTACCTCAAGGCGCTCGAGGGTCTGCCCTTCGGCTCGAGCCGCGAGCAGGGCATCGTGCGCGACAACCGCTTTTATCACGCCGGCATGAAGATCACGATGGCCTTTCCCAAGGGCTGGACGGTGCAGAACGAGCGCGACCGGCTGCTGGTGTTCACCAAGAAGAAAGAGTCGCTGATGCAGGTGACGCTGGAGAAGCGCCCGGAGAAGAAGTCGCCGCGCGAGTACCTGCTGCAGAAGCTCAGGGGCGCAGATTTCGCGCGCGGCGATGCGCTGGCAGTCAACGGCATGGAGGGCTATGCCCTCATCACGCGCTCGGGATCGCCGCTCGATGGCGGGCAGGGTCCGGTGCGCTGGGCGGTGCTGTATCGTGGCACCCAGGCGTTCGTGTTCGGTGCCGCGAGCCGCTCGAGCGAGGCCGGCGCGCCGCTGGATGACGGGTTGTTCATGTCCTGCATCCAGACGGTGCGCGACATGAAACCCGCGGAATACCCGCTCGCCGAGCCGTACCGGCTGAAGATCCTCCAGGCGACCGACAAGACCAAGATCGACGACTACGCCAAGGACATGCCGGGCGAGAAGTTCAAGAAGGAAGAGCTGCGGCTGTTGAACGGTCTGTATCCCAAGGGTGAACCCAAGCCGGGCGACTTCATCAAGGTGGTGCAGTAACGCCTTCACCTGAGGGCGCGCCCGTCCCTCAAGGCGACGCCCTACCGGCGAGTAGGTGCGCGCCTTGATTCGGCGCACGGACCATGTAAACCTGCCTCGTTCGTGCGCTCGCAAGGCGCGCTCGGCAACGCCACACGGAACAGCGGCTGTGGACATGATCGGCAAGACGGCGAAGGCATTCGAGCTCAGCGATAGCGCCAGCGGGCGCAGCGCGCAGCTGCCGGTGCGCACCGGCACCATCGGGCCGGCGGCGCTCGACATCGCAGGTCTCCACAAAGACCTCGATGTGTTTACCTACGATCCGGGCTTCGGCGCGACCGCCGCGACCGAGAGCCGCATCACTTACATCGACGGCGATGCGGGCGTACTGCTGTACCGCGGCTACCCGATCGAGCAGCTCGCAGAGAAGAGCTCCTTCATGGAGGTCGCATACCTGCTGCTGCTCGGCGAGCTGCCGAGCGCGAAGCGGCTCGAGGAGTTCACCGGCAACATCCGTTATCACACGATGCTCAACGAGACGTTGCTGCGCTTCTTCAACGGTTTTCACCACAACGCGCATCCCATGGCGATGGTGTCGGCGGTGGTGGCGTCGATGTCGGCGTTCTATCACGACACCATGGACATCCATAACCCGCGACACCGGGAGATCTTCTCGCACCGCATCATCGCCAAGATCCCCACCATCGCCGCCGCCGCGCACAAGCACTCCCTCGGGCAACCCTTCATCTACCCGCGCAACGATCTCGATTACGCCGCCAACGTGCTGCACATGCTGTTCGCCGTGCCGTGCGAGGCCTACAAGCTCGACCCGATCGCCTCGCAGGCACTCGATCTGCTGTTCATCCTGCACGCCGATCATGAGCAGAACGCCAGCACCTCGACCGTGCGCCTCGCCGGCAGCACCGGCGCCAATCCCTACGCGGCGATTTCCGCGGGCGTGTCGGCGCTGTGGGGGCCGGCGCACGGGGGCGCCAACGAGGCGGTGCTGGCGATGCTCGAGCAGATCGGCAGCGTCGACAACATACCCAAGTACCTGGCGATGGCGAAGGACAAGTCGGGCCACTTCCGCCTCATGGGCTTCGGTCATCGCGTGTACAAGAACTTCGACCCGCGCGCCAAGATCATCCGTGAGATGTGCTACAAGGTGCTGGCGCGGCTCGGGCGTGCCGACAATCCGCTGTTCGAGCTGGCGCTGCGCCTGGAGGAAATCGTGCTCAAGGACGACTACTTCGTGTCGCGCAAGCTGTACCCGAACGTTGATTTCTACTCGGGTGTCATCTACAGCGCGATCGGCATACCGCGCTCGATGTTCACGGTGATGTTCGCGATCGCGCGCACCGTGGGCTGGGTGGCGCACTGGCAGGAGATGATCTCCGATCCCGGCATGCGCATCGGCCGCCCGCGCCAGCTGTATACCGGGGCGCCGCGCCGCGAGTACGTGGAGGTTGCCAGGCGCACCTGAGAGCGGCGCGTACGCCAGCGCGGCCTGCCGCCGCCGCAGCGCGCAGCGCCTCAGGGCTGCTGCAGCAGGGCCTCGACCTCGAAAGCGTTGGCGCGCCGCATCGGCCGCCCATCCACCGGGCTGACCGGCGCCTGGCGGATACCGTCGGTCGGAAACACCGTCGCCTCGATCGGCTGATCGTCCATCTCAAAGCGCACGCCCGGAAAGGGCCGCACCCGCTCGGCGTTCAGCTTGACGCGCTTCTCGGTCAGCTCGTGCGGGATGCCTTCATCGAGCAGCTTCAGCGTGATCGACTCGACCCGGTCGGCAAACAGGTGCAGCTGTACCTCGGTGTGTTCGGTGGCGGTGCCGGACAGCACCGGGCCCACCAGGCGCGGCTCGAACTCGCGCAGGTAGCGCATGGCCGACAGTGCCGCGCGGCGCTGGGCGTGCAGCACCTGCAGGTGCGAGGCGCCGCCGAAGAGGCGTTGGTACTCGGCCAGTGCGCTCTCGATCTCGCTGTTCTTCGGCAGCAGGGCGGCGCCGTCCACCACCCCGAAGCGCTCGGCGGCCTTGCGCTTGGCCACGAGGAAATCGCGGATGCCGTGCTCGGCCATGAGCCGCGCGGCTTCCTGTGCCAGCGCGCGTCGCAGGTGCTCGCTGCGCGTCGGGTGTCGCTTCGCTCTCATCGCGGCTTAAAAGATCGGCTCGCTGCTCGCCTGCGCTTCGGGGCCTTGCGCCGTCGATCCCGAGTCCTGCGCGGGCAGGTGGTTGGCCATGAAAATCTCCGGCACGCCGTCAGGATTCTCGGCGCTCACCAGCGTGCCGGTCTCGGGTGAGACCCGCAAGGCCACCAGGCCATCGGGCATCGTGCGGCGCTGCTCCGGGACGCCCCGTAGCGCCTCGCGCATGAACTGGATCCAGATCGGCAGCGCGGTGCGCGCGCCCTCCTCGCTCTCCCCGAGCGGACGCTCCTGATCGAAACCCACCCACACGGTGGCCACGAGATTCTGGGTGAAGCCGTTGAACCAGGTGTCCTTGGCCTCGTTGGTGGTGCCGGTTTTGCCGGCAATGTCGCCGCGCCCGAGCGCCAGGGCGCGCCGCCCGGTGCCGCGTTTGATGACATCCGACATCATGTCCGCCATCAGGTAGGCGTTCTGCGCGCTGATGGCGCGTGGGGCAACCTGGTCCGCCGGCAGCGGCGCCGGCTCCCCGCGCGCCGGATCGGAGACCCGCAGCGCCGCGCCGGCCGGGGACTGCGCCTCGCCCTCATCGCACTGCGCACACGCCATGCGCGGCGCGGCGCGCCACACTACCTGGCCGGAGCCATCCTCGATGCGGTCGATGAAGAACGGCGCGACGCGATAGCCGCCGTTCGCGAACACCGCATAGCCGGCCGCGACATCCAGGGGCGTCGCTTCCAGGGTGCCGAGCGCGAGGGTGAGATCGTGCGGCATGGTGCGCGCATCGAAGCCGAAGCGCGCGATATAGTCGATCGCGGTGTCGACGCCCAGCTCCTTGAGGATGCGGATCGACACCAGGTTGCGCGAACGCACCAGTGCTTCGCGCAGGCGCGTCGGTCCGCCGAATTCGCGGGTGGAGTTCTCCGGTCGCCAGGACTCCTCGCTCCCGCTGCCGTCGAGGACGATGGGCGCATCGAGCAGCACGGTCGCCGGCGTGAAGCCGTGCTCAAGCGCCGCCGAGTACAGGAACGGCTTGAATCCGGAGCCCGGCAGGCGCCGCGCCTGGGTGACGCGGTTGTACTTGTTGGTGAAGTAGTCGAAGCCGCCGACCAGGGCGACGATGCTGCCGTCGTTGGGATCGAGCGCCACCAGCGCGCTCTGCGCTTCCGGGATCTGCCCGAGCTGCGCGTGCCCGGCCTCATCGGCGACCACGTAAATGACGTCGCCCTTGCTAAGCACCTGACTGGCATCCTTCGGCGCCGGGCCGAGCGTTTCGTTGCGCTGCTGCCTGCGCGCCCATGACAGCCCGTCCCACTCGATCTGCACCTCGCCGCGCGACTTCACGTACGCGCGCGCACGCTTGTCGGCGACCGACACCACGATCGCCGGCGACAGGTTGCCGATCCCGCCGTACTCGTCCACCAGGTCGTCGTAGTCCGGCTCGCCGTGCGCCGGCAGGTCCACGTGCCCGGCCGGCCCGCGATAGCCGTGGCGACGGTCGTACTCGATGAGTCCGACGCGTACGGCGCGATTGGCGCTCGCCTGCAGCCGCCCGTCGATGCTGGTGTACACGCGGTAGCCGGCGGTCTCGGCGTTCGCTCCGAAGCGCTGGCGCAGCTCAAGCCGCGCCATCTCTGCCACGTAGGGTGCCTCGACGTCGTAGAGCGGCGCGTGCGCGCGCGCCTGCATCGGCTCCTTGTTGGCGGCCTCGGCGGTGGCGGCATCGATGTAGCCCAGCTCGCGCATGCGCCGCAGCACGTAGGCGCGGCGCCCGGTGGCCAGTTCCGGATCGACGATCGGGTTGTAACGCGAGGGCGCCTTGGGAACCCCAGCGATGGTGGCGGCCTCGGCCACATCAAGCTTGTCGAGCGGCTTGCCGAAGAATGCCTCGGCGGCGGCCGCCACGCCGTAGGCGCGCTGCCCGAAGAAGATCACATTCAGATAGAGCCCGAAGATCTCCTGCTTGGTGAACTCGTGCTCCATGCGGTAGGTGACGAAGGTTTCCTGCAGCTTGCGGCGATAGGTCTTGTCGAGGTTGAGGAACATGTTGCGGGCGGCCTGCATGGTGATGGTGCTGGCGCCCTGGGTCTTGTCGCCGGAGAGGAAATCGATGAGCACCGCGCGCACCACGCCGAAGTAATCGATGCCATGGTGCGCGAAGAAGCGCTCGTCCTCGGCAGCGAGAAACGCGTGCTTGACGAGCTCGGGAATCTGGTCGTAGCCGACCGGGATACGGCGCTGCTCACCGATCTGCGCGATCAGTGCACCGCTGCGTGTGTATACGCGCAGCGGCACCTGCAATTCGACATTGCGCATCGAATCCGTCGACGGCAGCGTGGGCACCAGATAGACATAACTGCAGGCCAGCGCGTAGGCGCCCAGAAGTGTGATCAGCATCACACCGCCGGCGATGAGGGTCGCAATGCGAAAGTAATTCCATTTCACAGAAACCAACTCTCTCTCCTTGCGCTCCCTGCGGGGGCTATGCATAGTAGCCCGCGATTTGAGGGCAAACTCACCGAAAGGTGGGGACGCAAAGCCTCCGGTCTACGGGACGCGAGTGCCTATGACAGCGGGGTTGCCGGTTCGAACGTTAACGTACTCCGCCACGACGGGCCACGCGCTGCGGAAGTTGCCGGTTCGACCGACCGATCCTTAGTAAGCGCCTGCCGCCCGCCTGCGAAGTTTTCCGTCTCCAGAAAACGCTTGGACAAGACGACGCACCATTCGTTGATCCCGGGCGGCGCGGACGCGCCCGCTCGTGACGGTTTCGGCAGTTGGCGCGGCTTCCGCTCCGCCAGCGTGCGGATCCGTGAGCCCGCTCACGTTCAATTTAACAGTGCGCTGATATATAGTGCTCCTGAGTTTGATTCGGGGCGGTCATTTTCAGGCGCAATGACCTGAAAAGGAAAGAAAAATGTTCCTTCTGCAGCGTAAATACCGCCCGCTCCTGGGACTTGACATAACCACCTCCTCGGTGAAGCTTATCGAGCTCGCCATGGGGGGTGGCCAATACCGCGTCGAGGCCTATGCGGCCGAGCCGACGCCCCAGAACGCTATCAACGAGAAGGCGATCGTGGATGCCGAGGCAGTGGGGGAGGCGATCCGCCGCGCCGTGAAGCGCGCCGGCGCCAAGAGCAGCGAGGTGGCGGTGGCGATTTCCGGCGACGCCGCGATCACCAAAGTGATCCAGATGCCGCGCGCACTGCGCAGCGGCGACCTCGAATCGCAGGTCGAGATGCAGGCCGACCAGTACATCCCCTTTCCGATGGATGAAGTCAGCTACGACTTCGAAGTGTTGGGACCCAACGAGCGCGACCCCGACTCCAACGACGTGCTGCTGGTCGCCACGCGCAGCGAGAACGTCGAGCAGCGCCAGGCGGCGGTGAGGGCCGCGGGCCTCAGTGCCAGGATCGTGGACGTGGAGGCGTTCGCGCTTGAGAACGCCTGCAAGCTCATGACGCACCAGATGCCCGACGGCGGCATCGATCGCAGCATCGCGGTGGTCGACTTCGGCGCCAGCAGCACCACCTTCAGTGTGCTGCGCAATCTGAAGGTGGTGTACACGCGCGACTTCGCCTTCGGCGGGCAGCTGCTCACTGAGGAGATCATGCGCACTTACGGACTGGCGATGGAGGAGGCGGGACGCGCCAAGAAAGAAGGCGGCCTGCCCGGCAACTACCAGTCGGAAGTGCTCGACCCGTTCATCGACGACATGACCCAGCAGGTGAGCCGCTCGCTGCAGTTCTATCTCGCGTCCGGCTCCGGGCGCGAGCAGCCGGAAAAGATCCTGGTGTGCGGCGGCTGCGCCAACATCCCGGGCGTGGCGGAGGTCATCTCCAGCCGCGTGGGGATTTCCGCCGAGAGGGGCGACCCGCTCGGTCAGATGAAGTTGTCCTCGCGCGCCAAGGCGCAAGCGGTGCAACGCGATGCCACCGCGCTGCTGACAGCCTGTGGGCTCGCACTGCGGAGTTTCGACTGATATGCCGCGTATAAACCTGCTTCCCTGGCGTGAAGGCCAGCGCAAGGAGCGCAAGCTCGCGTTCCTGGTGGCGCTCGGCGTGGCGGCGCTCGCTGCCGGCGTCGCTTCGTTCGCCGCCTACCTGCTGTACAGCTCGATGATCGAGGCGCAGGAGCGCCGCAACAACCAGCTGCGCGCCGAGATCAGAACGCTCGACAAGCAGATCGAGGAGATCAACAACCTCGAGACCTCCAAGCAGAAGTTCATCGCGCGCATGGCGATCATCGAGAAGCTGCAGCGCTCCCGGCCGGAGATCGTGCACGTGTTCGAGGAGATCGTGCGCACGCTCCCCGAGGGTGTGTATCTCACTGGCGTGAAACAGACCGACAAACGGCTGAAGTTCGACGGCGTCGCGCAGTCGAGCACCCGCGTGTCCTCCTTCATGCGCAACATCGACGGTTCCCAGTGGCTGCGTAACCCCGAGTTGCAGGTCGTGCAGACCACCAAGGGCTCCGGGCCCGGCTCGAGCTTCACGCTGACCGCCGACCAGGTGACGGCCACGGCGCCGGAGGATAGCGGCGCCGCCAAGGGCAAGATGAGGAAAGCGAGCCTCGGCGCCGCGGGGGGACAGCGATGAACCTGCTCGACGAGCTGCGCTCCCTCGATCCGCGCGATCCGGGCCGCTGGCCGATGCCGTTCCGCGCCGGCGCAGTGGGCGTGGTGTTCATCGCGCTGACGCTGCTGCTCATCTACTTCCTGGTCTGGAACCAGCAGCGGCCCGAGCTGCAGCGGCGCCAGGCCGAAGAGCTGCAGCTGCGCCAGCAGTTCCACGACAAGCACGCCAAGGCCGTCAACCTCGAGGTCTACAAGCAGCAGCTGAAAGACATCGAGCGCTCCTTCGGTGCGCTGCTGCGCCAGCTCCCCGGCAAGACCGAGGTGCCGAGCCTGCTGGTCGACATCTCACAGACCGGACTCGCCGCGGGACTCGAGGAGAAGCTGTTCCAGCCCGAGCCCGAGCAGAAGAAGGATTTCTACGCTGAGCTGCCCATCAAGATCCGCCTGAGCGGCAGCTATCACCAGTTCGGCGAGTTCGTGAGCGGCATCGCGGCGCTGCCGCGCATCGTCACGCTGCACGATATCGACATCAAACCGGACAATAAGGACGCCTACGACCAGTTGTCGCTGGAACTCACGGCGAAGACCTACCGCTACCTGGACGAGGACGAGATCGCCGCGGGCGAAACGAAGAAGGACGTCGCCCACCGTCCGAAGCCGGCGGGTACATGAACGGCGCGACTGCGGTGCTCACTCATGCATAAGCTTTCACAGCAACCCCGTTTACGCCTGCTGGGCGTGGCTCTTGTGTGCGTCGGCTACGCCGTGCTCACGGCCTGCTCGAGTGCCGACAACGAGCTGGCGCGCTTCATCGATGACACCAAGAAGGAGCCCGGCGGGCACGTCGAGCCGCTGCCGGAGATCAAGCCCTACGAGACCTTCGTGTACGCGGCCGCCGAGCTGCGCTCGCCATTTCTGCCGAGCAGCCCGGGGTCCGGTGCCGGCTATGGCGGCATACGTCCGGATTCCAAGCGCAATCGCGAGTTCCTCGAACAGTTCTCGCTCGACACGCTCAAGATGGTCGGCACGCTGCGCCTCGGCGGCCAGATGTTCGGCCTGGTGCAGACCAAAGACGGCCTGGTTCATCGCGTGACCGCGGGCAACCACCTCGGCCAGGCGGAAGGCAAGATCACCGACATCACGCCGGCGAAAATCACTCTGGTTGAAATCGTTCCGGACAGCCTCGGCGGGTACATGGAACGGCCCGCCGCGCTGGCTCTGAACGAGTAAACATCCAGCAGGGAGTCTCACGAATGCAAGCGTCTAGCCTGATGAATCGCCCTCTCGGCCCGGCCGCCTGGCTCGTGGTCGCAGGGGTGCTCGGCATGCTCGCGGGTCCAGCGGCGCAGGCCGCAGATCAACCCGCGTTGCAAGCCATCGACGTGCAGCCCCAGCCGGGACAGCAGCTGCAGCTCACCCTGCGCCTGTCGGGTCCGGCGCCGCAGCCGTTGTCATTCACCATCGACAACCCGGCGCGCATTTCCTTCGACCTGCCCAACACCACGCTGGCGCTGCCCTCGCGCCGCATCGACGTGCACGCCACGGGCCTCGACACCATACTCGCGGCCGAGACCAAGGACCGCACGCGCCTGGTGCTGAACCTCGACAAGCTCGTGCCCTACGACACGCGCGTAGAGGGCAACAACATCATCATCATGCTCGGCGGCAGCGCCGGGCGCGCCAGCGCCGCGGCCCCCTCCGGCGCCGTGGCCACGACCGGCGGCGGCGGCGGGTTGCGCGAGCTGCGCGCCATCGACTTCAGGCGCAGCGCCGATGGCGCGGGACGCGTGATCGTCAAACTGTCCGATCCGCATATCCACATCAACCTGCACCAGATCGGCAACCAGGTGGTGGTGGATTTCAGCGACGCCCAGGTGCCCGCCAATCTCATGCGCCGCTACGACGCGACCGACTACGGCACGCCGGTCAGCGGCTTTGACGTGACCCGGGTAGGCAACGGCTCGCGCATCGCGATCACCGCGAGCGGCGACTACGAGCAGCTCGCCTACCAGTCGGATGACCAGTACGTGGTCGAGGTGGCGCCGCGGCGCAAGGCCGCCAACGTCCAGGAGGACCGGCCGGTGTACACCGGCGAGCGCCTCACGCTGAACTTCCAGGACATCGAGACGCGCGCGGTGCTGCAGCTACTGGCCGATGCCAGCGGGCAGAACATCGTGGTCAGCGACACGGTGACCGGCAACGTCACCCTGCGCCTGCAGAACGTGCCGTGGGACCAGGCGCTCGATATCGTGCTGCGCACCAAGGGCCTCGACAAGCGCCGCCAGGACAACGTCATCATCGTGGCTCCCCAGGCGGAACTCGCCGCCCGCGAGAAGTCGGAGCTCGCGGCGAGGAAGGACGTGCAGGAACTCGCGCCGCTGCGCTCCGAGTACCTGCAGGTCAACTACGCCAAGGCTACGGACATGGCGGCCCTCATCAAGACGCAGACCAATTCGCTGCTGTCCACGCGCGGCAGCGTGGCGGTCGACGACCGCACCAACACCCTGCTGCTGCAGGACACCGCCGACCGGCTCGCGGACGTGCGCCGCCTGGTGGCGACGCTCGACATCCCGGTGCGCCAAGTGCTCATCGAAGCGCGCATCGTCATTGTGAACAACGACTTCTCGCGCAATCTCGGCGCGCGCTTTGGTTTCACGAACAACCAGAAGAACGGGCGCGCCGGACTGGTGACCACCACCGGCACGGCGGCCGGCACCGACCAGGCGATCGGCTCGGCGATCACCAACAGTAGCGGCGGCGGATCGATCTACCCGATCTCGGTGCCGACCGGCACCGCGGCCTCCAACCGCTATAACGTCAACCTGCCGATCACCAACCCGGCCGGGACGTTCGCGCTCGGTATCCTCGGCAACAATTTCATCGTCGACCTCGAGCTGTCCGCTGCCCAGGCGGAGACTCAGGCCAACATCATCTCTTCACCGCGCGTCATCACGGCGAACCAGAAGGTGGCGACCATCGAGCAGGGCGTGGAGATCCCGTACCAGCAGTCTGCCTCGAGTGGCGCGACCACCATTCAGTTCAAGAAGGCGGTGCTGTCGCTCAAGGTCACGCCGCAGATCACGCCCGACAATCGCATCATCCTCGACCTCGACGTCAAGGACGACAGCGTCGGCACCGTGGTGGTGGCTTCGGGCGGGGTGAACGTACCCTCGATCGACACGCGCGAGATCGCCACCCAGGTGCTGGTGAACGACGGGCAGACCGTGGTGCTCGGCGGCATCCTGTCGACCACGCAGCGCGAGGACGACACCAAGGTGCCCTATCTGGGTGACATCCCGGTCTTGGGGCACCTGTTCAAGAACACCTCCCACAAGGACAACAAGGACGAGCTCATGATCTTCATTACCCCGAAGATCGTGCGCGAGGGCGTGAACGTCTACAACTGACGCGCCGAACTGTCCGGCGATAGCGATTGCGGCCGCCCCAACGGGCGGCCGCAGCGTTTGTGTTCTCCGAGGACGGTACCACCCCGCCGGCTTGAGCCATGGCGCGCAGGGCGAACCCGGGGCTGATGTTGCGTTCCGCGCTCCCTTCCGCGGCGCGTTTGTAAACAAAGGCAACCTTAAATCCGCCTGTACTCCGCCGGGCCGCAAGATCATGATTTTGAGATTAAGACCGTCACACGAAGTTATCGGATTCGCGCCTATCCGAACGGCGCTCAGCGCCGGCTGCTGGATCGCTGGCTGGGCGCTGCGCGCTGGCTGTGGAACACTGCGCTGGAGATCCGCTCCGAGGCCTACCGCGAGTGCGCACTGACGCTCACGGGAAATGATGTCTCGCGCTGGCTGACGCAATGGAAGCGCACCCCGGGGCACGGAGTGGCTTGCCGCGGTGCCGGCGACCTGTCTCACCCAGCGCTTGCGTGATCAGGATGCGGCATTTCGCAACTTCTTTGGCGGCCGTGCCCGTTACCCACGGTTCAAGCGCAAAGGTGCCTCCGGGAGCCTGCGGTTTCAGCGCGTGGGGGCTGCCTGGGCGTGCGGCGTCGTGAGTCTGCCGAAGCTCGGTGCGCTTAAAGTGGCGGAAGCGCTCCCCAAAGCCGAACGTCCGGATCTGGTGACGCTCTCGCGCGATGCCGCGGGGCGCTACCACGTGAGTTTCTGCGCGCGGGTGGAGATCCCGTTGCTGCCGATCACGCACCGCGTGGTGGGCGTTGACCTGGGATTGACGGATCTGGCGACGCTCTCGAGCGGGGAGAAGATCCCCAATCCGAAGCGCTACCACGCACGCCTGAGGCAGGAGCGCCAGTCCGCCCTGCATGCTCTCACGACCCGTCTAGTGCGAGAGTTCGATGTGATCTGTATCGAGGACCTGAACGTGAAGGGACTGGCGCGCGGGAGACTCGCCCGTGCGATCCAGGACGTCGCATTCAGCGAGGTACGCCGACAACTCCGCTACAAGAGCGAGTGGTACGGCAAGATCCTGGTCGAGGTGCATCGCTGGTATCCTTCGAGCAAGAGTTGCTCGCAGTGCTGGCACACACTCGATGAGTTGCGGCTGGATGAGCGGCGGTGGAAGTGCCCCAGATGCGCGACCTCCCACGACCGCGACGTCAATGCCGCACGGAATCTGCTGGCGGAGGGACTTCGTCAGCTGGCCGGTCGTGACGACCGGGACCTGCGCGTGGATGCGGGAGATGCATGCCCGGAAGAGATTCTGGTGCAGGTGCTCGCAGAGGAAGCGCGAAGCGGGCAATGGAACCGAACCTGTATGGAACAGGCGAGGTTCGGTTAGCAGCGCAGTCAAGGCATGCTCGGCAGGATCAGCGTATTTCTCATCGGCCCCATGGGCTCGGGCAAGACAGCCGTCGGCCGCCACCTGTCGCGCGCCTTAGGCCTGCCCTTCTACGACAGCGACGCCGAGATCGAACGACGCACCGGGGTCGATATCCCGTTCATCTTCGAGAAGGAAGGCGAAGCGGGCTTCCGGCAGCGCGAGCGTGAGACGATCGAAGCGCTCACGCAACTTCCGCGCATCGTGCTGGCGACCGGCGGCGGCGCGGTGCTGCTGCCGGAGAACCGCCGCCTCCTCGCCGAGCGCGGCTGCGTGGTGTACCTGCAGACCTCGGTGGCGCAGCAGGCGCATCGTGTGCGCCATGGCAGAAACCGCCCGCTGCTCTCCGAGGGCGACACCGACACCACCGCACGCCTCGGACAGCTCATGGATGCACGCGCGCCACTGTACGGCGAGATTGCCGATATCACCGTGCCGACCGACGGCCGGCGCGTGCACAGTGTCGCCGAGCACATCCTGCGCGAACTCGCCGCGGTACCCCGCACGCCCTAGGGGCGCCGCCTGCGGTTGAACACGTATACTGCCCCCGCGGCGTTGGGGCGCTATGCGACGCCGCGTGCGCACGTGGACACTCTGAACGTCGAACTCGCAACCCGCAGCTACCCGATCCTGATCGATGCAGGATTGATCGGGCGGCCGGATGTCTTCCGGCAGCAGCTGCCGGCGCACGACGTGCTCATCGTCAGCAACACCACCGTCGCGCCGCTGTACCTCCCGGCGCTCACCGCGAGCCTGGGGGGGCGCCGCATCGTCGAAGTCATTCTCCCGGACGGCGAGGCGCACAAGACACTCGCCAACGCCGCACGGGTGCTCGATGTGCTCATCGCCAACCGCTTCGGGCGTGACTGCGCCCTCATTGCCCTGGGCGGCGGAGTGGTCGGCGACCTCGCCGGGTTCGCCGCGGCCTGCTACCAGCGCGGCGTGGCGTTCGCGCAGGTGCCCACGACGCTCTTGGCGCAGGTGGACTCGGCGGTAGGGGGCAAGACCGGGGTCAATCACCCCGGCGGCAAGAACCTGATCGGCGCCTTCCATCAGCCGGCGCTCGTGGTCACGGACACGCGCACGCTGGCGACGCTGCCGGCGCGCGAGTTGCGCGCAGGACTTGCCGAGGTGATCAAGTACGCACTCATCTGCGATGCGAGCCTGTTCGGCTGGCTCGAGGCGCACCTCGATGAGCTCCTCGCCCGCGAGCCCGCCGCGCTCGCGCACCTCATCCGCCGCTCCTGCGAGATCAAGGCGGCGATCGTCGGCCGTGACGAGCACGAGCAGGGCGAGCGCGCGCTGCTGAATCTCGGGCATACCTTCGGCCACGCGTTCGAGTCGGCCACGGCTTATAAGGAGTGGCTGCACGGCGAGGCAGTGGGCGCGGGCCTGTCGATGGCGGCTGCCATGTCGTGCGAATGCGGGCTCATGACGGCGGAAGAGGCCGGCCGGGTCCGGCGCTTGGTGGAGCGGGCGGGCTTGCCCACCCGAATCCGCTCGGTAACGCCCGCCGCCGCGCTCGAGCATATGCGCATCGACAAGAAGGTGCTCGGCGGGCGGCTGCGCCTGGTGCTGCTGCGCGGCATCGGCGACGCCTTCCTGACGGCCGACTATCCGGCACCCGCACTCGCGCGCACGCTCGCGGCGTACTGCGGGTAAGCCCCGTGAACGACGTCCCGGCCACGGCTGACCCGCTCGCGCCCTACGCGGCGCATGACGGGCAGTCCCGCGGCCGGCGCTACCCGGAAAGTGCGCCGGAGTTTCGCGGCGAGTTTCAGCGCGACCGCGACCGCATCATCCACTCGAACGCGTTTCGCCGTCTGGTCTACAAGACCCAGGTGTTCGTCAATCACGAGGGCGACCTGTATCGCACACGCGTGACACATTCGATCGAGGTGGCGCAGATCGCCCGCTCGGTCGCCCTGGCGCTGCGCCTGAACGAGGCGCTGACGGAAGCGATCAGTCTCGCTCACGACCTCGGTCACACGCCCTTCGGGCACGCCGGCCAGGACGCGCTCAACGAGTGCATGAGCGAGTACGGCGGCTTCGAGCACAACCTGCAGTCATTGCGGGTCGTGGACGAGCTCGAGGAGCGTTACGCGCAGTTCCGCGGGCTCAATCTCACCTTCGAATGCCGCGAAGGCATCCTCAAGCACTGCTCGTTGCGGCACGCGCGCGAACTCGGGGAACTCGGCGAGCGCTTCATCCGGCGCTACCACCCCGGGCTCGAGGCGCAGATCGCCAATCTCGCCGACGAAATCGCCTACAACAATCACGACGTGGATGATGGCATCCGCGCGCAGCTGCTGGACCTGTCGGCGTTGCGCGAGGTGCGCATGTTCCGGCGGCAGTACGACGCCGTCGTGGCGCTCTACCCGGATCTTGGCGAGCGCCGCCTGGTGCACGAGACCATCCGGCGCATGATCAACTACATCGTGGTCGACTTCATCCGCACCACGCAGGCGCAACTCGCGCAGGCGCAGCCACGCTCGATCGATGAAGTGCGCGCGCAGGCGCAGCCGCTCGCGATGCTGAGCGATGCCTGCCGCGAGGAACACCTGGAGCTCAAGGCGTTCCTGCGCGAGCACGTCTACCGGCATTACAAGGTGCTGCGCATGACCTCGAAGGCGCGGCGCATGCTGCAACAGCTTTTCGAGGGATTCTTCAAGGACGTAAGTCTCATGCCGCCGGAGCACCGCGACCAGGCGCTGCACGCGGAAAGTGCGCACGGGGCCGCCGGCCGTGCTCGCGCAGTCGCTGATTACATCGCCGGCATGACCGACCGCTACGCCATCCTCGAGCACCGGCGGCTGTTCGAGCCGAGCGAGCGCACCTGAGCTGCGTTCCCGACGCTCGGGTTTTCACCCCCTTGTCCTCCCCCACCTACGCTCGGCGTAGGCCAAGTCCGACAGCGTAACCTGCTGTTCCCGCTGGTTTTTAAACCCTCACCTTGGCTTTGACACATTCTGTAAATTGACATAAGTCTATGAAGCATCTAGAGTTATGTCACAAGTAAAGCAACCGAAAAATGAATAAATCCACCCGCGAGAAAGAAGCGGTCCTAAGTGTGTTCGCTGAGCTGGTTCGTCCGCTCATGCGGGCGGCTTTTGAGTATGGAATTTCCGCAGGCGAGATCGCCGCTGTTGTGCGCCGCACATACATCCAGGCCCTGGAAGCACGCCTGTCGGATCAGAAGAGACCCACGACCGATGCCCGACTCGCGGTGGTGGCCGGACTTGCCAAGTCAGACGTGACGGCCCTGCGAGAGGCGCTACGCGCCGGCGCGCCGCACAGCCTGCGCGCCTCCGTGAGCCTGGATCAGGTCACCAACCTGCTCACGGTCTGGCATACGCACACTGGGTTCTCCGGAGCCTACGGACTCGCGATGGAGTTGGATTTGGTTCCAACTCCCGGCTCCCCGCGTCGCAGCTTCCACGAGCTAGTCGAGGCCGCTTGCCCGCGCGCCGTTGAAGAAGCGCTGCTCGATGAGCTCGTGGCCGCAGGATCTGTCGAGGTGATCGACTCGATGAC
>DASWUP010000307.1:0-4319 GCA_036401635.1 Steroidobacteraceae bacterium | reverse complement strand
TCGAGGTGTTCGAAGCCTGCTGGCAGCTGCGGCCCGACGGTGACGCAGCAGCCTGCAACACCTTCACGCTGGCGCAGGCCCTGGCGGGTGCCCTCGCCTCCGGCGCGCCACTCATTAACTTAAGCATTGCCGGTCCCGCGGACCCGCTGCTGTCGGCGCTGGTGCAGAGCGGACTGAAGCACGGCGTGACATTCGTCGGCGCCGCCACGGCAGCGAACGACGGCTTTCCAACAGCCATTGCGGGTGTGATCAGCGCCGCCGGCAGCGAGCACCCGTTGCCGCCCGGCGCGCTCGCCGCTCCCGCGGAGCACGTGCTCACCCTGCGCCCCGGCGGGCAATACGATTTCGAGTCCGGAACCTCGGTGGCGGCCGCCGAACTCACCGGCGTGATTGCGCTGCTGATGTCGGCATCGCCCACGCGCCTCGCCACCAGCACCATCGTGTCGTTGCTGCAGGAGGCGGCCGCCGGCGCCCCTGCCGCAGCGGCGGATCCGCCGCCCGTGGACGTCACTGCCGCGCTTGCCAGGCTCGATGCGCAGCAAAACCGGCGTGCCGTAGCGTCGCGCGGCGCACTGAAGCGCACGCTGCGCTAGCGCGGCGATGCCGGTCGGGCGTGCCTCGATCGGCTTGACCGACCCGCAAGGCGTGCCCATGCTGGTGCGCGGCATGCCGGGCAACCCTGAAGGTCTCACCTGGAAGCTCATCCAGGAGGCGCGCGAGCGCATCGCGCACCATGTCGCCATGACGCCCGTGCTGACCAGCGCAACGCTCGACGCCCGAGCCGGCGCGCAGCTGCACTTCAAGTGCGAGAACTTCCAGAAGTGTGGCGCCTTCAAGGCGCGCGGGGCCACCAACGCGGTAGTGGCGCTGTCCGAGGAGCAGGCACGCCGCGGGGTGGCGACGCACTCCTCGGGCAATCACGCGGCGGCGCTGGCGCGCGCCGCGCGGCTGCGGGGCATTCCGGCGTACATCGTGATGCCGGACAACACCCCGCAAGTCAAGCGCGCGGCGGTCGAGCGCTACGGCGGCAAGATCACTTACTGCGAGGCAACGCTTGCGGCGCGCGAGGACACCGCGTGCCAGGTGATCGCCGCCACCGGCGCAATCCTCGTTCATCCCTATGATGACCTGACGGTGATGGCCGGCCAGGCTACCGCCGCAGTGGAGCTGCTCGGGCAAGTCCCCGATCTCGACCTCATCCTCTGCCCGGTGGGCGGCGGGGGACTGTTGAGCGGCACCGCGGTCGCCGCGAAGACCCTGAAGCCCTCCATCCGCGTGCTCGGTGTCGAGCCGACCGGCGCGGACGATGCCGCGCGCTCGTTCCGGGCCGGCCGGATTCTCCCGAGCCTCAAACCCAACACCATTGCAGACGGCTTGCGCGGCGCACTGGGCGAGCAACCGTTCGCCGAGATCCGCCGCCTGGTCGATGACATCACGACCGTATCCGATGAGTCGATCGTGCGCGCGATGCGGCATCTGTGGGAGGTCATGAAAATCATCGTCGAGCCTTCGGGCGCGGTCGCGTACGCCGCGCTGCTCGCGGACCGCCCGCAGCTGCGCGGCCTGCGCATCGGGCTCATGCTGAGCGGCGGCAATGTGGATCTCGAGCGCCTGCCGTGGACGCCGAACGCGCCGGCACAGTCCTGAGGCGCGCCGCGGCTTAAGGCGTGCGGCGCCGCCCTCGCCTCAAACGCGCTCGAGGATGAGCGCGATACCCTGCCCTACACCGATGCACATGGTGCACAAGCCATAGCGGCCGCGTACGGCGGTGAGCTGCCAGGTGGCGGTGGTGGCGAGGCGCGCACCGGACATGCCCAGTGGGTGACCGAGCGCGATCGCACCGCCGTTGGGGTTGACGTGCTCCGCATCATCGGGAAGCTTCAGGTCACGCAACACCGCCAGCGCCTGCGAGGCAAACGCCTCGTTCAACTCGATCACCTGCAGCTCCTCGAGTCTCAGGCGCGCGATCGACAGCACCTTGCGCGTGGCGGGCACGGGGCCCATGCCCATGATCCTGGGCTCCACCCCGGCTGTGGCCGCGGCGACGATGCGCGCGCGCGGTGTCAGATTCATGCGCCGGGCCGCACTCTCTGAGGCGATGAGCAGCGCGCAGGCGCCGTCGTTCACCCCGGAGGCATTGCCGGCGGTGACCGTGCCGTTCACCCGAAACGGGGTCGGCAACGCCGCCAGCTGCTCGAGCGTGGTCTCGGGCCGCGGGTGCTCGTCCCGCCTCACCACCAGCGCCTGGCCCTTGCGCTGCGCAATCTCCACAGGCACCAGCTCGGTGTCATAGAAACCGCGGGCATAGGCGGCGGCGGTGCGCTGCTGGCTGCGCAGCGCAAAGCGGTCCTGATCGGCGCGTGCGATGTTGAACTGCGCGGCGACGTTTTCGCCGGTTTCGGGCATCGAGTCGAGCCCAAAGCGCTCTCGCATGCGCGGATTGACGAAGCGCCAGCCGATGGTCGTGTCATAAATTTCCGCGTTGCGGCTGAAGGCGGCGTCGGCCTTCGGGATGACGAACGGGGCGCGCGACATGGATTCGACGCCGCCCGCCACCACCACCTCGGCTTCGCCGGCGCGGATGATGCGCGCGGCCATTGCCACCGCATCCAGACCCGAGCCGCACAGGCGGTTGATCGTGGCGCCCGGCACCGACACTGGAAGGCCTGCCAGCAGCGCTGCCATGCGGGCGACGTTGCGGTTGTCCTCGCCCGCCTGGTTGGCGCAGCCCAGCAGCACCTCTTCGATCGCGGCTGGCTCGAGCGAGGGATTGCGCTTAAGGAGCGCGGCGATCGGCAGCGCGGCGAGATCGTCGGTCCGGACCGGGGCCAGCGCACCACCGTAGCGCCCGATCGGGGTGCGCGCAGCGTCGCAGATGAAAGCCTCACTCATAGTGAGGCGATGATACGTGGGCGCCGTACCGGTGCGCACCCGGTACAGTGCGCGCGCGCGCCGGCCCTGCTGTACCTGCCCCGTCAGCGGGCGATCGCGCACGCTGCGCTGCCACAGTTGCAGGATAGCGCTCGCATGCTCAACCCATTGCCCTTCGTAACCTATACCTTCGTCATGTCGATCACGCCCGGGCCCAACAACGTGATGCTGACGGCCTCGGGCGCGAACTTCGGTTTCCGGCGCACGTTGCCGCACGTGCTCGGAATCGGCCTCGGTTTCACGGTTCAGCTGCTCGCCGTGTGCGCCGGCCTGAGCGCCTTGTTCGCCCGCTGGCCGTCGCTGCAGAGTGCGCTCGGCTGGCTGGGGGCGGCGTACCTGCTGTACCTGGGCTGGCGGATGCTCGGCGGGAGTGCTGCCGAGGCGCGCCACGGCGCGCGCCCGGTGAGCTTCCTGCAGGCCGCGCTGTTCCAGTTCCTCAACCCCAAGGCGTGGGTGATGACGGTAACCGCGGCGACGCTGTTCCTGCCACAGGAGTTGGGACTGCTGGCGCGCGGCACCTACATGGCGGGAATCATGGAAGGCATCGGCCTGCCCTGCATGATGGTGTGGGCATTGTTCGGCAGTTCCCTACGGGGCGTGCTGGCGGCACCGCGCGGGCGCATGGCGTTCAACGTCGTGATGGCTCTTGCGCTGGCCACGACGGCCGTCATGATGGTGCGTTGAGGGGGAAACCTCACGCAGGCGTCTGCCGCAGGACCGTATGTTCGAGTTGAGCCGCGATTCGCACCAGCCGCTGGTCGATCAGATCTGCGAGCGCGTCACGCAGCTGGTGCGCCACGGGCAGCTCTCGGCCGGCACCCGCCTGCCCTCGATTCGCAAGCTCGCACGCCAGGTCGGCGCGAGCCCCTTCACGGTGGTAGACGCCTACGACCGGCTGGTCGCCCGCGGAGTGATCGAGTCGCGCGCCGGGCGCGGATTCTTCGTCACCCAGCGCCTGCTGTCCGCGCCGCTCGCCGCCATCGAGGCGCTGCCGGAGCTGGGCTCTGACGCGCTGGAGCTCGCGCGGTTGTGTCTGCAGCACAGCGGGGATGTCATCGCCGCCGGCTCGGGCTTCCTGCCGGAGAGTTGGCTGCTGGAAGCGGGCTCCGCGGGTGTGCTGACACGCCTGGCGCGCGGGCACGGCGCGCGGCCGTGGCTCCCCTGCCCGCCGGAGGGTCTGCCGGAGCTGCGCGAGCAGCTCGCCGCGCGCCTGGTGCAACAGGGCATCGCCGCGGCGCCCGCCAACATCATCACCACCTACGGCGCCTCACAGGCGTTCGACCTGCTGGCGCGGATTTTGTTGGCACCCGGGGCTGCGGTGCTGGTGGAGGACCCCGGCTATTTCGTGCTGTTTGAGCAGCTGCGCGCGCATCACGTGCGGCTGATTC
>DASWUP010000306.1:0-1851 GCA_036401635.1 Steroidobacteraceae bacterium | reverse complement strand
TAAAGCGGTGTCTGTCAGACGATGCGCGCCGACAGCACCCCGTCGATGGCGCGGATCCGCCCGAGCAGATCCTCGCCGACGGCACCGTCGGCGTCGATGAGCGTGTAGGCGAATTCGCCGCGCGACTTGTTCAGCAGGTCGGCGATGTTGATCCCCTGGGCGGCGAGACAGGTGGAGATCTGGCCCACCATGTTGGGTACGTTGCTGTTGGCGATCGCCAGGCGCGTGGTGTTGGGCACCCGCGGCAGCACCGCCTCGGGATAGTTGACGCTGTTGCGGATGTTGCCGTTTTCGAGAAACTCGCGCAGCTGTTCCGCGACCATGACGGCGCAGTTCTCCTCGGCCTCGCCGGTGGAGGCACCGAGGTGCGGCAGGGTTAGCACCTTGGCGTGATCCTTGAGCGCGCGGCTGGGAAAGTCGCACACGTAAGCGTGCAGGCGCCCGGCGTCGAGGGCTGCGAGCACCGCTTCCTCATCGACGATGGCCGCACGTGCGAAGTTCAGCAGCGTGGCATCTGGTCTGGCGAGTGCCAGCCGCGCGCCGTTCACCAGCTTGTGGGTGTGCTCATTCAGCGGCACGTGCACCGTAATCGCATCCGCGCGCGTGAACAGGTCCTCGAGCGACAGCGCCTGCTCGACGCTCGCGGAGAGCTGCCAGGCGCGCTGCACCGTGATCTGCGGATCGTAGCCGAGCACCTTCATGCCGAGCGCGAGCGCGGAGTTCGCCACCTCGACGCCGATCGCGCCCAGGCCCATGACTCCGAGCGTGCGCCCGGGCAGCTCGAAGCCCAGGAAGTTCTTCTTGCCCTTCTCGACCGCCGCATCGATGGCCTCGTCGTCGCCGCTCAGGGCGCGCACGAACAGCCACGCCGGCCCGATATTGCGTGCGGCCAGCAACAGCCCGGCGAGCACCAGCTCCTTCACGGCGTTAGCGTTGGCGCCGGGGGCGTTGAACACCGGAATGCCGCGCCGGCTCATCTGCGCGACCGGGATGTTGTTGACGCCCGCACCGGCGCGGCCGATGGCACGCACCTCCGGCGCGATCGCCATGCCATGCAGGTCCGCGGAACGCACCAGGATGGCGTGCGGACGCGTCACCGCGGCGCCGACTTCATACCGCTCGCGCGGCAGTCGTGCCAGGCCCCGGCTACTGATGTCGTTGAGCGTGAGAATGCGGTAGGTCATGCGATATCAGCCGTGGCGGCGCTCAAAGTCGTTCATGAACGCCACCAGCGCCTGCACCCCGGCGTGCGGCATGGCGTTGTAGATGCTCGCGCGCATGCCGCCCACGGAACGGTGACCTTCGAGGTTGGTGAGCCCGGCCTGCCGAGCTTCGGTGAGAAACATTCGCTCGAGCTCGGACGCCGCGAGCTTGAACGGCACGTTCATCCACGAGCGGCACGGCAGCGCGACCGGGTTCGAGTAAAAACCGGACGCGTCGATCGCTCCATACAGCAGTTGCGCCTTGACACGGTTGCGCTCGCCAACCGCCGCCAGCCCGCCTTGTGCCTTCAGCCAGCGAAACACCAGGCCTGCGCAGTACCACGCGAAGGTCGGCGGAGTGTTGAGCATTGAACCCTCATCCGCCATCGCCCGGTAGTCCCACACCGCCGGTGTACCGGGGCGTGCTCTGCCGAGCAGGTCCTCGCGCACGATGACCACGACCAGTCCCGCGGGACCGATGTTTTTCTGCGCGCCCGCGTAGATGAGAGCGAACTTCGACACATCGATGGGACGCGACAGAATGGTCGAGGACATGTCGGCCACCAGCGGCACCCCCGCGGTGTCGGGGATGTACGGAAACTCCACCCCGCCAATGGTCTCGTTGGGGGTGTAATGCACGTACGCCGCA
>DASWUP010000305.1:0-10047 GCA_036401635.1 Steroidobacteraceae bacterium | reverse complement strand
GAGGTCGAAGTCGAATCCCTGGCTGAGTTCGAAGAGGCGCTCAACGCCGGGCCGGACATCATCATGCTGGACGAATTCAGCGCCGCGGACCTTGAGGCCGCGGTGCGACTCAACCAGGCCCGTGGCCGGCCGGTAAAGCTCGAGGCCTCGGGAAGCGTGTCGCTGGAGGCGGTGCGCGCGATCGCCGCGAGCGGGGTGGACTACGTCTCGGTGGGCGCACTCACCAAACACGTGCGCGCGGTGGATCTGTCGATGCGCCTGGAGTTCAGCGGCGGCTGAAGGGCCGCTCTTGGCGCTCGCGTCAGCGCCCCTTCAGGCGGCTGCGGCCTTGAGCACGCGGCTCGGCTGAGCGACTCCGTAGCCCTGCGCGTAATCGACGCCGAGACTGGTGAGCATCTGGATGATCTCGGCGTTCTCGGCGAACTCGGCGATGGTCTGCTTGCCGGTGAGGTGCCCGATCTCGTTGATCGAGCGCACCATCTCGCGGTCGATCGGATCGCGCAGGATCTCGCGCACGAAACTGCCGTCGATCTTGAGGTAATCGACCGGGAAGTGCTTGAGGTATCCGAACGAGCTCAGTCCGGTGCCGAAGTCATCGAGCGCAAACTTGCAGCCGAGCTCCTTGAGGGCCTGGATGAAGCGGTTCGCCTGCGAGAAGCTCGCCACCGCCGCGGTCTCGGTGATCTCGAAGCAGATCTTCGAGCCGTCCAGCCCGCTGCGATGGAACTGGTCGATGACGAACGGCAGGAACTTGTCATCCCCCAGGCTCTGTCCCGACAGGTTGATCGAGCACTGAAAGAGCTTCTCGCGCTCGTCGGAATCGGACACCAGCCAGCGGAACGCGTTCTCGATCACCCAGCGATCGATCGCCGGGGTGATGCCGTAGCGCTCGGCCGCGGCGATGAAATCGTTGGGCGCGACGATGCGCCCGGACTCATCCTTCAGACGCAGCAGCAGCTCGTAGTGCGCGCCGGTCTCGACCCGTTGCAGCGGCGCGATTGCCATGCGCCACAACTCGAAGCGCCCTTCTTCCAGCGCCGCGTTGATGCGCGCCGCCCATTGCATCTCGCGCCGCCGGCGCATGAGCTCGATGTCGTTCTCGGCGAAGCTGTGGACGCGGTTGCGGCCACCTTCCTTGGCGGCGACGCAGGCACTGTCGGCCGCGGACAGGATCGAGGCGACATCCTCGTTGTCGGCGGTGATCGGCACCACCCCGACGCTGGCGCCGAGGCGAAACACCCGGTCTTCCCAGGTGAAGCGGAAGTTGCGCACGGCCTCGCGCAAAGTCTCCGCGGTGTGCATCGCCTCATCCAGCGAGCAGCTCTCCAGCAGGATGCCGAACTCATCGCCGCCGAGGCGCGACAGCGTGTCGCGCCAGCGCACCTTGGACTTCAGCAGCGCGCCCACCTGGCCGAGCAGCGCATCGCCGGCGCTGTGACCGCAGCTGTCGTTGACGATCTTGAACTGATCGATGTCGAGATAGCACAGCGCGTAGGAAGACTCGCGCGCTTTGGCGCTCTTCAGCGCCCGCTCCAGGCGGCTCTCGAACTCGCGCCGGTTCACCAGCCCGGTGAGCAGGTCGTGGCTGGCGTGGTACGAGAGGCGGCGGTTGAGCTCGCGCGACTCGCTCACGTCGTGGAACACCAGCACCGCTCCGGCCACGTGGCCGGAGCCGTCGCGGATGGGCGCGGCGGTGCTCTCGACGTACAGCTCGTTGCCATCACGGCGGATGAGCAACATCGGCCGCACTGATTTGATGGGCCGCATGCGGCGTACCGACACGCTCAAGGGGTTCTCGAGCGGCTCGCAGGTCTCCTCGTGGAAGGCGCGGAAGATTTCCTCCACCGGCCGGCCCATCGCGTCCTCGAGACGCCAACCGGTCAGCTCCTCGGCCACCGGGTTGATGTAGTCGATGGTCGATTTGGCATCGGTGGTGATGACGCCATCGCCGATCGACTGCAGCGTGATCTGCGCGCTCTCCTTCTCGCGGAACAGCGCCTCCTCGTAGAGCTTGCGTTCGGTGATGTCGAGCTCGACGCCCACCAGGCGCAGCAGACGCCCGTGCTTGTCGACGCGCGCGGTCGCGCGGCTGATCACCCAGCGCCATTCGCCGTTGCGGTGGCGCATGCGATGCGTGCTTTCGAAGATCGGCGTCTTACCGGCGACGTGGTCGCGGATTGCGGTCTGCACGCGCGTCAGATCGTCCGGGTGCACGAGGGCGCGCCAGTCCGGCGCGCCGCGCATGTCGTCATCGCCGTAGCCGAGCATCGCCTTCCAGCGCGGCGAGAAATACACCTCGTTGCTCTCGACGTCGAAGTCCCACAAGCCGTCGTTGGCCGCGGCCTGAAACAGATTGGTGCGCTCCTCGAGCTTGGCGAGGCGCGCCTCGATACGGATGCGCTCGAGTCCGGTGGCGAGGCTCGTGCCGATGAGCTTCATCAACAGCTGCAGGTTCACGTCCCACGCGCCGCGTGGCATGGTGTGCGCGAGCCCGAGGAAACCGGCGGGCTTGCCCTGCACCCGCAGCGCCACGAGCAGCGCCGAGCCGATGTGCAGCTCGGCGAGCTTCGCCGCTTCGGCCGCCTGCTCCTTGCGCGGTGCGCTGCTGTCGCGCAGCTCCGATAAGCGCAGGTGCTCGAGGCGACCTTTCAGCCAGGGAAACGCTGCCAGCGCCGCGCCGGCCAGACCCTCGGGACGGCACTGCGCAAAGGCGCCGCGCGCCAACTGCACGTCAAGGAAAGTCCCATCTTCGGGATTGAGAGCCGCAAGAAAGGCGCAATCACAGCCGGTGGCGCCGCGTAGCAGCTCGAGATTGCGCCGCACGCACTCATCCACGGTGTCGCGGCTCATGTTCTGGAAGTCCACCGCGATCTTGGTGCAAACGACATCGATGCCCAGAACGGGCTTCGGCGCACGGCCGGTCCAGGCGTCGGCCGAGAGAATGTCGGAAGCGGTGAAGTCCGCCGGCTTATCCGGCGGGGCAGTAGCCATTAGCGGTGACCTCCCAGACCAATCGGACGCAGCGTAACCGCTTGCCTTGCCCGGGACGTGATGCTCCGTCACGGAGCGGAGGGATTCGCTGCCGCTATTTTCCAACTGGTTGCGGCGGGATTCTCGCACACTGTGTCAGGAACACAAAGCTAACGCACTGTCCAGTCACGCTTTAGCGACTTAACAGAATCTCGCGCATGCTCCGAAGGCCGCGGCAAGGCCGTGACGCCCGCGTATTGCCGTCAGCTCTCCTGCAGCGCCGTCCGCGCCACGCCGTAGAGACGCTTGAGCTCTTGTTCCATCTGCGACTGCAGGCGCGCGAGCGAGGACGCGGCGGTGACCCGCGGGACATAGCAGGGCGGCCCGATGGCGATTGCGATGCGCGAAAACGGCAGCGGTATCACGAACTTGTCCCACTTGATCAGCCACGCGCGCGAGGCGGCGTACGACATCGGCAGGATCGGCCGGCCCGACATCTGCGCCAGCAGCAGCGCGCCGGGCTTGAACCGGAAGCGCGGCCCGCGCGGCCCGTCGGGCGTGATGACCGGAGAGACGTTGTCCTTGACCAGTGCCTGGTAGTAATCGCGCAGCGCCCGCGCGCCGGTGTGCGTGGAGGAACCGCGAATGACCGCCGCGCCCAGGCGCCGCACCATCATCGCACCCAGCTCCCCGTCCACCGACGGACTGATGAGCCAGCCCGCCGTGAGGCCGCGCGCACGTTGTTCGACCAGGAACTTGCCGCAATACAACTGGTGTTGGTGCCAGTAGCACGGCACCAGCGATGGCGCGCGCGCCAGCGCCTCCTCCAAATGCGCCAGCCCTTCCACGCGTGTCACGCGGCAGGTGAACCACCAGGCGCGGATGATGCCCAGTCCCAACGGCACCGCCAGGCGGTACAGCCAGCGCCGTGCCGGCGTCATCCGCCGTCCGGAGCGCGTCGTCGTGCGGTACAGCGTGTTGCGCAGACCGCCGTCGTCGTCCGCGCTCATGACGCAAACAGCTCCTCGAGCGACAGCGCGTGCGCCGCCAGCTCCTGCACCGGCAGGCTCGTCATCACGCACGCTGCCGCTCCCGGAAACAACTCCAGCGCCTGCGCATACCACAGCTCACCGCGGCAGCTGGCACGCCCGGCACTCAGGCGCACCTCGCGCAGCGCACCGATCCCGGCACCGCAGGCCTTGAGGGCTGCCTCGCGCGCCACCCAGTTTGCGATGCGCGCACCGCTCCCCATCTCGACATCGAAGCCGACGCGTGCGCCTGTGAGCGCGGCGCAGCCCACCCACGGACCCGAGTGCGAGATGCTGAAGTCGGGACACGGGGTGCGGCGCTCATCGGTATGCTCAGCGCCGGCGAGTCGCGGTTTCTGCCCTTGCGCAAACACGATCTCGCCCGCACCCACGGCGCGTCCCGTGAGCGCAGTGAGCGCGCGCAGCGCGAGCGCGATGCCGGCGAGAGTTGCGCGCGCCTCAGGGCCCTCAGCGGCGGTCGCGAGGCGCTTGCCATACGGCAGGCGCGCGCTCAGCGCGCGGGCCGCATCCTGCGGCCACTGACCGCGCAGGTCCGTGTGATATAAGATTAAGTTTTCGCTTTCAACAGCTTGCATGACCGCCGCCGCATCCGCGCACACCCAGCCGCCGCCCGAGGCTGAGCTGCAATTCGACATCGGCTCCACGGATGACTCCCTGGAGCGCATGATCGAGTTGTTCGCCCGTCTCGGAGACATCTATCGCGTGTTCGTGCCGGCACGCGGATCTTATACCTATGTCGTTCATCATCCGGATGACGTCAAGCGCGTACTGCTCTCCAATCATCGCAACTACACCAAGGGCATCGGTCTCGATCGCGTGCGGATCCTCCTCGGCAAGGGCATCATGACGAGCGAGGGCGAGCTGTGGAAGCGCCAGCGCTACATGATGCAGCCGTTCTTCCACCGCCGCGTCATCACCGAGTTCGCGAGCATCATCGCGGCGGCGAATGATCGCTGCATCGCCCGCTGGGAAACGCTCGCGGGCCGCGGCGAGCTCGTGAACCTCACCGACGAGATGAGCGAGCTCACACTCGAGATCGTGCTACGCGCAATCTTCGGGCGCGACCTCGATCGCCTGACGCAGCAGCTCGGCGTCAACCCCTTCGAGGTGCTCACCAGGGAACCGGCGCGCGATCTGCAGTTTGCCTACAAGTTCCGCTCGCTCACCAAGCTCGTGGCCCAGCTCCTCGCGCGGCGGCGCGCTGAACCTGAGGATCACTTCGACTACCTCGCCATGCTGATGAGTGCCCGTGACAGGGAGAGCGGCGCGCCGATGGCTGAACGCGAACTCATCGACGAGGTGATGACGCTCATCGTCGCCGGACATGAGACCACCGCGAGTGGACTGAATTGGACGTGGTACCTGCTGTCGCAGCACCCCGCGGCCGACGCGCGCCTGCACGCCGAGATCGACGCCGCACCCGAGCTGGCAGCGCCCGGCCTGGCGCAGATGGAAGCGCTCAGCTACACCCAGCAGGTCGTCAACGAAGCGCTGCGGCTGTACCCGCCCGGCTGGCTGCTGTCGCGTCGCACCATCGAGGCCGACGTGCTCGGCGGTTACCCGGTGCCGCCGGGCACCAACGTGCTGCTGCCACTGTATCTGTTGCACCGTCATCCGGGGTTCTGGAAGGACCCGGAGGCCTTCTGGCCGGAGCGCTTCGCCCCCGAGCACGAAGCCGATCGTCCGCGCTTTGCCTACATGCCCTTCGCCGCGGGCCCCCGCCATTGCATCGGTGAAACCTTCGCGCTCTATGAGATGCTCATGCACCTGTACAAGGTGGCGCGCCGCTACCGCCTAACCTGGGTGCCCGACAAGCCGCTGCAGCTCGAGGCACAGATCAACCTGCGCAGCCGTTTCCCCCTGCACATGAGGCTGGAACGCCGCTGATGCTCAACGCCACGACGCTCTCGCAAGTCATCGAAGGCAATCGCGCCTTCCCGCGCAGCATCACCTATCACGATGGCGAGAACGACGCGCGCGAGGTGTCGTTCGGCGAGCTGTACGAGCGCGCGCTCGGGATCCTGTATCACCTGCAGCGCATCGGCGCCCGCCGCGGTGACAAACTCATCCTGTTCCTCGGCAACAACGAGCAGTTCATCGACGTGTTCTGGGCCGCGATCCTCGGCGGCATCGTACCGGTGCCGGTGGCGCTGGGCATCAGCGACGAGCACCGCCACAAGCTGTTGCGCATCGCGCGCCGGCTCGGCAAGCCCTTCCTGTACACCGAGCGCCGCTCACTCGAGCGCATCGGCGCCTTCGCGGCGCAGGCGGCCGAGAGTGAGGTGTTCGAAGGGCTGCGCAGGCGCGTCTTCCTGGTGGATGACCTCGACGACATCTCGCGCGCCGGCAGTGTGCAGCGCGCCGTTCCCGATGACATTGCTTTCATTCAGTTCTCCTCCGGCTCCACCAGCGAGCCTAAGGGCGTGGTGCTCACGCACGGCAACATCATCGCTAACTGGCGCGGTTCGACTGAAGCTGCCGGATTCAACGAGCATGACGTGAGCCTGTCGTGGATGCCGCTCACCCACGACATGGGTCTGATCGGTCTTCACGTCATCATGATCGCGAACCGGGTGCATACGCACCTCATGCCCACGGAGCTCTTCATCCGCCGCCCCCTGCTGTGGCTCACGCTCGCCGCGCGGGTGCGTGCCACGATCCTGTGCTCGCCAAACTTCGGCTACCGGCACTATCTGAAGGTGCTGGGAGAGCGGGCGGTGGAGGAAATGGACCTCTCGGCCGTGCGGTTCATTTTCAATGGCGCGGAGCCCATCTCGGTGGAGCTGTGCGATGAGTTCCTGGGGCGGCTCGCGCCCGCGAAGCTTAAGCGCACGGCGATGTACCCGGTGTATGGCCTGGCGGAAGCCTCGCTCGCCGTCAGTTTCCCCGCGGTGGGTGCGCCGCTGCGCACCATCGCGCTCAACCGGCACCGCATGAGCGCCGGCAACCCGGTGCAACTGCTGAGCGCGTCCGACCCGAACGCTGTGCAGCTGATCTGCGAGGGCAAGGCGATTCCCTACTGCCGCGTGCGCATCGCGGACGATGAGGACCGCGAGTTGCCCGAGGATCAAATCGGCCACGTGCACATGACGGGTGACAACGTCACGCGCGGCTACTACGAGGACCCGGAAGCGAATGCCGCCGCATTCACCGCCGACGGCTGGCTGCGCACCGGGGACCTGGGCCTGATGCATGGCGGGGAGCTGTACATCTCCGGCCGCGCGAAAGAGATCATTTTCGTGAACGGCCAGAACTACTATCCGCACGATCTGGAGGCTATCGCGCAGCGCGCGGCGGGGCTGGAGCTCGGCAAGGTGGTCGCCGCCGGGGTGCGCGCGCGCGGCGCGCAGACCGAGCAGCTGGTGGTATTCGTGCTTCACCGCGGCGGCGTGCAGGACTTCCTTCCCGTGGCAACCCAGCTCGCCCGGCTGATCAACGAGCGGACCGGGCTCGAGGTGGCGGAGGTGGTGCCGGTCAAGCGCATCCCCAAGACCACGAGCGGCAAGATCCAGCGGCACCTGCTCGAAGAGAGTTACGCGGACGGTGAGTTTGACCTGGAACTTCGGGAACTCGCGGCGCTGCGGGCCGCGCAGCGCGGGCCCGGGTCCGGGACGCGCACCGAGATCGAGGAGAAGCTCAAGACCATCTGCGATGCGGCGCTCGAGGGCAAGCGCGTGGACATCCACGACAACCTGTTCGAGATCGGTGCGAGCTCGCTGAAGCTCATCGAAATCCACGAGCAGATCGACCGCGAGTACCCTGGGCAGGTCGAGCTCACCGAGCTGTTCGACTTTCCGACGATCGCTGAACTCGCGCAGCACCTCAAGGGCAAGCTTGCGCAGGCCTGAAGCCAAGCCCGTGGCGGGAAAATTCGCAACCTGGGGCCCTTTTGTGCCTATAATGCCGCGATATGGAGCTTAGTGCCCCATCGGCCGCTGCCAGCGCCAGTCAGCGCTGCGAAGGGCGGCTGTCCGAGTGCGGAATCCGGCCCACGGCCCAGCGGGTGCGCATTGCCGCCCTGCTCCTGTCAGCCCCCCAGCACCTCTCCGCGGAGCAGATTCTGGCGAGCCTGCGCGCAGCGGGTGCGCGCGTATCCAAGGCCACGGTGTACAACACGCTGAACCTGTTCGCCGGGCACGGCCTCATTCGGCAGCTGTCGGTGGACGGCTCGCGCGCCTGGTTCGACTCCAATGTCGAACCGCACTATCACTTTCACGACCTCGAAAGCGGCGCCCTGATCGATGTCCCCGTTCCGGCGGTGGCGTTCAGCCGCCTCCCTACGCCACCGGCCGGGACCGAGGTGGCTGGCATCGACCTGGTCATCAGGCTGCGCAAAAAAATGTAGAATGCCCGGCTTTCTCCGGGGCACCCGCCGGGATAGCTCAGTTGGTAGAGCAGCGCATTCGTAATGCGCGGGTCGTAGGTTCGAATCCTATTCCCGGCACCACTTCCCGGCCGCCGCAGGTGTCGGCCCGTCGCCCGTCAATCTCCCCCTGGCGCTTCGGGGCGGAGAATTGCGCGGGAGGCGTTTAAACTGCAGCGTAGGTCGGCGGGTCGAAGCCCTGACCGGGCAATTTGATCAGCCCGCAACCAAGGAACCCTCGGTGGGCACGAACCTGGAACACATGCCAGACCCCCCTGTCGCGCACGGTGAACCCGTCACGTGGATAGGGCGCGATCGACCCCCTGCCTTCGAGCGTATCGCCGGGCCGGAGCCCGCCTCCCTCATCGCACGCTTGCGCGGGCCTAACCGCCTGAAGTGGACGCTGGGAGCCGCGGCGGTGGTCCTCGTCATAGCCGTTGCGGCGGCGCTGTGGATGAGTCGCGCCTCGAAGCTGGCCACCGCCTCGCTCGCCGACAGGGCTGGCGTGCCGCTAGTGAGTGTCATCTCGCCCGGAGTGAGCTCCGTGACCTCGAGCGTGAGCTTTACGGGTGCGATTGCCGCACGTTATGACTTGCCGATCGGGAACGAGGGCGACACCGGCCGGGTCGTGGCGGTGTACGTGGAGGCCGGCGATCACGTCAAGCGCGGGCAGCTGCTGGCGAAGCTCGACGATTCGGTCATGGTGCAGCAGGTCAATCGCCTCGCGGCCTCCCTCGAACTGGCGCGCGCGCAGGCCGCGCTGTCTGCGGCCGAGTACCGCCGCGCCCAAGGCGTTGAGGCGGCGGGCGCCCTGTCCGCCGAGGACATCGAGAAGCGTCGCGCCACCTCGGTCACGGACGCGGCCAACGTCAGGGTGGTCGCCGCGCAGCTGGCCGAGACGCAGGCACGCCTGAACCGCACGCGCCTGATCGCGCCGGTGGAGGGCACGGTGCTTACCCGCAAAGCCGAGGTCGGTCAGATTGCAAACCCGGGCGGGGAAGCCTTGTTCCGCGTGGCCAGTGGCGGCGAGGTTGAAATGCGCGGTCAGATCGCTGAGCAGGACCTGGCGCGCGTGAAAGCCGGCCAGGCGGCGACCGTATACCTTACGGGCCTCGCGCAGCCTTTCGAGGGACACGTGCGACTGCTCGGCGCAATCATCGATCCTCAGACCCGGCTCGGCGACATCCGTGTCCAGCTCAAGCCCGATCTGGCACTGCGCCCGGGCGCGTTCGCGCGTGCCGTGGTAGCGGTTGACAAGGCGCAGCGGCCGGTGCTGCCGCAGACGGCCGTGATGGCCGATTCCAACGGCAGTTACGTGCTCATCGTCAATTCCGCAGGGAAGGTCGAGCGACGAGCGGTGCGCATCTCCGGCAGCACCGACGCGGGTGTGATCGTCGCCGAGGGACTGAGTGGCAGTGAGCGCGTGGTCGCCACGGCGGCTGGCTTCCTGCGCGACGGTGAGAGCGTCAAGGTCGCTCCCGCCACGCCCAGCGCTACTTAGAGGCGCTCAACCATGAAGAACATTTCCGCGTGGGCGATCCGCCACCCGGTCCCGCCCGTGGTGCTGTTCGTCGTGCTGCTGTTCCTCGGTTCGGTCGCGTTCCTGCGGCTGCCGGTAACGCTCAACCCGGATGTCACTTTCCCGGTCGTGGGGGTGCTGGTATC
>DASWUP010000304.1:0-5939 GCA_036401635.1 Steroidobacteraceae bacterium | reverse complement strand
GGCTGGGCAATCCCTCGAGCAAGCGGTTCGCGATTGGCTTTGGGCTCGTCATACTTCACACATACCAAAAAATACGATCGCTCCGGGGGGGTCGTCTGTGCGGTACCCAACTCTGTGCGGTACGCGACGCAGCGGCGGAATCTCAGCATCAATCAGACCCAGAAGGATCAAGAGCAGGTCGGGCTTGCCGGGTCCTTCGAGGATACCGCGCGGTCGCCGCAACGCTTGCGCAGGCACGGTGACGTGGCCTGCACTATTCCGCATCGGTAAGTACGACGCCACGCGTATATGATTCGGCACCGCTGCTACCGCTGGCCTTCGGGGTAACGGTGCTCAGCCTGGGTCGCGGGACAGCCCTATCGTGTTGGCGGTATCTGTGTCGGTATCGTGCTCCGTCAGCTGACTCAACATCCAGTCAGAACAATATGTTGCGCGACAAGTGTACCTAGTAGCGCGTTACCTGGCGCGGCTGCTGGCGGTGCCGCCACCCTAAAGCGGGCAGAAACTAAGTAAACCTGGGGTACTTGACCCATTTCAAAGCTTCGGCAGCGCAGTAGACTTGGACCCGTGAGTACAGGGCTTCCCTACCTGAGAGCGCGCCGCCGCCGGTTGGCGTGGCTGTTGCTGCCGGCGCTGCTGCTGCGCGCGCTGATCCCGTTCGGTTTCATGCCGGTGGTCGCGGGCGGCGGCATGGCCATCGGATTCTGTCCGGGTGAGGCTGCGCTTCCCCCGGGCATCGCCGCCGCCCACCAATTCCAGGCGCATCACTCCGGCGGTGCCGATCCCGGCGCTCCGGGCACGACCGCGCATAACGCGCCCTGCCTGTTTGCGGCCAGCGCCGCGGCGGCCTTTGCGCCCGCGGTTCTCGGGCATGCGGTGAGTGCTGCAGGCGTTGCGCCCCACGATAAACCCGCTGCCACCACGGTCTTTCTGCCGACCATTCTGCGCGCGCAATCCCCGCGCGGCCCCCCGCTCCTCGCCTGATAAAGCAGCAAGGCGCGCGCCCTGTAGATATGCAGGCTCGCGCCGCTCTCTCGCGTGCTTACGCGAGCATGAGCGACTTTCAGGAAAGCGAGCGAATAAAATGAACAAATCAATATGGTGGGTGCCGTGGGTCATTGCCGCAGCGGCTCCCGGCGTGGGACATGCCTGCGCCTGCGGCTGCGGCATATTCGACGTGAGCACGGCTTCGATGTTTCCGACCCGGTCCGGCGTCATGATGTTCCTCGAGCAGGACTTCATGGACCAGGACCGCAACTGGAGCGGGACCTCGGGGGCGCCGGCGCAGGACAACAACGATAAGCGCATCCGCACAAACTTCTGGACCGTGGGCGCGCAATACATGTTCAGCCGCGCCTGGAGCGCGGAACTGGATGTGCCGTACTGGCAGCGCCGCTTCGTTACGACCGGGGCCGACGGCGGCCCCGCGGCCTTTACCCACAGTGCTGTGGGCGACGTGCGGCTCAAGGGCATTTATACCGGTCTGTCCGAGGATCTCTCGACCGGGATCACCTTCGGCGTGAAGCTGCCGAGCGGGGACTCCACTTACGCGAACTTCGACCCGGACACGCAGATCGGCTCCGGCAGCACCGATGTGCTGCTCGGGGCTTACCACCTCGGCTCACTCACCGCCGACAATCACTGGTCCTGGTTCACGAGCGCGCAGTGGCAGCAGCCGGTGCAGCACAAGGCGAACTACCGGCCCGGCGCCGAGCTCGACGCCGTCACCGGGGTGTACTACACGGGCTGGCGTTTGGGCAGCTCGCTGCGGCTTGCGCCGCTGCTGCAGGTGGCGGCCTCTTATCGCGGCCATGACGGCGGGCCTATGGGGCACCCGGCGGATTCCGGCTACAGCCGCGCCTTCCTGACGCCCGGCCTCGAGCTCGACGCGGGCAACGTGCGGATCTACGCCGACGTCGCGCGCTCGCTTTATACCAACGCGAGCGGCAACCAGCTCGTTGCCCGCACGCTGGTGAAACTGAGCGTGAGCGTTCACTTCTAAAGGAGTCGTTGCCGTGCACGGCGGGGCATGTCTGCAGCGCATTGGTCTGTTCGCGGCGCTGTCCGTGGCGGGCGGATCGGGCGCACTCGCAGGAAGCGTCCCCGGGGTCGGGGAGCCGGCCCCTGCGCTCATCGCGCCGCAGCTCGATGGGCGGATGTTTGACCTCGCGGCGCTGCGCGGCAAGGTCGTTATCGTGAACTTCTGGGCCAGCTGGTGCTCGCCGTGCCGCGCCGAGATGCCGCTGCTCGACTCCTTCTATCAGCGCTACCACGGGCGCGGACTCGAGCTGCTGGGTGTGAGTGTCGACGACGCGCACGAAAGGAGCGCGGTGCTGCGCATCATGCAGAAGTTCAGTTACCCGGCGGCGCTGGCGGCGAGCGCGAAAGTGAACGGCTTCGGGGCGCCGCTGGCGGTGCCCATGACCTGGATCATCGACTCCGCGGGCGTCGTGCGTGCGCGGCTGCTGGCAGGCAACGCCGTCACCGAGCAATCCCTCGCGCAGATCGTGTTGCCGTTGTTGCCGCCCGAGCCCGCCCCCGGCGGGCAATGAGTTGGTGCGCGCGGCCGCGGCGGGGGCTTACGGTATACTGAGCTGCCGTATCACCCGAACGCGCACCATGTCCACAGTCCTGTCACTTCCCGGTAAGGGCGCACCCGCACCCCAAGCCGCGCCGGCGCTCAATTCCGTCGAAGAGATTCTCGCCGAGCTGCGCGCCGGACGGATGGTCGTCATCATGGACGATGAGGATCGTGAGAACGAGGGCGACCTCATCATGGCCGCCGAGAGCGCAACGCCCGAGGCGGTCGCCTTCATGATCCGCCACACCAGCGGCATCATCTGTGTGCCCATGGAGGAGCAGCAGCTGGTGCGTCTCGATCTGCCGCAGATGGTGCCGATCAACCACGAACAGCAGCGCACCGCGTTCACCGTGTCGGTGGATCTGCGCGCCGGAACCACCACCGGCGTGTCATCGGCCGACCGCGCGGCGACCATCCGCGCGCTCGCGGATGAGGCGTCCCAGCCCGGGGATTTTGCCCGTCCGGGGCACATTTTCCCGCTGCGCTCGCGCCGCGGCGGGGTGCTGGTGCGCGCCGGGCACACCGAGGCCGCGGTCGATCTGTGCCGCCTGGCGGGCCTGAAGCCCGTGGGCGTGTTGTGTGAGGTCATGAACGATGACGGCAGCATGGCGCGCCGTCCGCAGCTGCAGGAATTCGCCCGGCGGCACCAGCTGAAGATCGGCACCATTGCCGATCTCATCCGCCACCGCCTGCGCACCGAGCGCTCGATCGAGCGTATCTGCGAGCAGAACGTACAGACCGAGCTCGGCGAGTTCCGACTGTATGCCTACCGCGACCGCGCCAGCCTCGAGGTGCACGTGGCGCTTGCCCGCGGCCGGCTCGATGGCCCGGAGACTCCGCTGGTGCGCGTGCATCTGCCCGACACCCTGCGCGATCTGTTTGGCGTACAGGGGACGGCGCGCGCGTGGACCCTGCGGGCGGCCATGCAGCGCATTGTCGAGACGGGCAACGGCGTGGTCATCGTGCTGCACCAGCAGGAGTCCGCCCGCGAGTTCGCCGATGCGGTGCGCTCATTCGCCCTCGCCCCTGCGACGCAGGCGCCGGAGGCGGCTCACCCGGGCGCAGGTGACGGCGCGGTGCTGCGCACATTCGGCGTCGGGGCGCAGATTCTCAAGGATCTCGGCGTCAGGCGCATGCGCGTGCTGTCGGCACCGAAACAGATGCACGGCATCTCCGCCTTTGACCTTGAGGTGGAGGGTTACGTCGGGGAAGAGGGGTGACCGCCGCCACTCTTATCGAAGGTGAAGTGAGCGCCCGTGGCCGCAAGATCGCGATCATCGCGGCGCGCTTCAACGATTTCATCGTGACGAGTCTGCTCAAGGGCGCCACCGGTGCCTGGCTCGAGCGCGGCGGCGCGGCCGCCGACCTGTCGGTGGTGCGGGTGCCGGGCGCGTTCGAGCTGCCGGTAGTCGCGCGCAAGCTAGCCAGCAGCGGCCGTTACGATGCCCTGGTGGCCCTCGGGTGCGTGATCCGCGGCGACACGCCGCACTTCGATTATATCGCCGGCGAATGCGCGCACGGTCTGCAGCTCGCGAGCCTCGAGAGCGGCGTGCCGATCGCCTTCGGCGTGCTGACCGTGGACTCGCTCGAGCAGGCGCTGGAACGTGCTGCGACCACCGCCGCAAACAAGGGCGGCGAGGCGATGGAGAGCGCGCTCGAGATGGCCGGCCTGATGGCGCGGCTGTGAAAGGTGCGCGCCGATGACCGCACAGCCCGCCCGTGAGTTCAGTGGTACGCGCACCGTGGCGCGCAAGCTGGCGCTGCAGGCACTATATCGCTGGCAGCTGAATGACTGCCCGTGGCAGGAGCTGGTGCAGGAGTTCGGCGACGCCCAGGACATGCCGCGCGCCGACCGCGAGTATTTCCGCGTCCTGGTCGAGGGCGTGTGGCGCTCACGCGAGGAGCTCGACAGCCATCTCGCCGCGTTCGCCGACCGTGAGCCGCCGCGGCTCGATCCGATCGAGCACGCCATCCTGCTGATCGGCCTGTATGAGCTCAGCGCCCGGCCGGAAGTGCCGTACCGCGTCGCCATCAACGAGGCGGTCGGTCTGGCGAAGCGCTTTGGCGCAACCGACGGACATAAGTTCGTGAACGCCGTGCTGGATCGCGCTGCGCGTGAGTTGCGCCCCGCCGAGCACTGAACGGGCATGCGCACATGTCGCTGTCGGAATTCGCCCTGATCGAGCGGTACTTCCGCGTCTGCGGGGCGCAGCGCCCCGACGTGATCGCAGGCATAGGTGACGACGCCGCGCTGCTCGCCGTGGCGGCCGACACTGAACTGGTCGCGGCAACCGATACCTTGGTCGCGGGCGTGCACTTTCCCGCCGGCTCGCCGCCGGCTTCCATCGGCCACCGTGCGCTGGCGGTGAACCTCAGCGACCTCGCGGCGATGGGCGCCCGACCCGCGTGGGCGCTGCTCGCGCTCACGCTGCCGCACGCCGACGAAGCGTGGCTGGCACAGTTTGCAGCGGGACTGTGCGCGCTGGCGCGGGCGCACGATGTGGCGCTGGTCGGCGGGGACACGACGCGCGGACCGTTGTGCGTGACGGTGCAGCTGCTCGGACAGCTACCGCGGGGCAGCGCCCTCAGGCGCGCCGGCGGGCGTGCCGGGGATGCGCTGTTCGTCTCCGGTACACCGGGGGATGCGGGGGCGGGGCTGGCCCTGGAGCAGGGGCGCCTGCGCGCACCCGCGGACACGCTCGCGTACCTGCGCGAGCGCTTCCTGCTGCCGACGCCGCGCATGGCGCTCGGGGAGCGGCTGCGCCGCTACGCCAGCGCTTGCATCGACGTCTCCGACGGACTGCTCGGGGATGCCGGCAAGCTCGCGGACGCGAGCCGCGCGGGCGTGGAGATCTCCTTTGGCGCCGTGCCGGTGTCCGAGCCGCTGGTGCGCGCGCTGGGAGAGGAGCGGGCGCGCGAGCTGGCCCTCACCGGCGGGGACGATTACGAGCTGTGCTTCGCCGTGCACCCGGAAAACCTGCAAGCACTGCTCACCGAGCTGCCGCCGCAGCGTTGGGGTTACAGTCGCATCGGCGCGTTGCGGAGCGCGCCGGGCGCGGTGGTGGTGCGCGACGGGACTGTGATGGAGTTCTCGCATTCCGGTTATCAGCATTTCTCCTGAGCGGCCCTGAGCGCTGCGCGCGCAAGCGCGGCGCCGCCGCCCGCGCGCGCCGGAGCGCGTGAGGCTTGCATCACAGTCGCGTGGCCGGGCGAGACCGTATCCTGACTCGTCTTTGCCAATTCGCGGCGCGACCATGTCAGCACCGGCTCCAAAATCCGTTCCACCCGCCAAGCCCCCGGCACGCATGCCGGACAAGATCGGCAAGTACGTGGTGGTCAGGGAGGTGGGCCGCGGCAG
>DASWUP010000303.1:0-13710 GCA_036401635.1 Steroidobacteraceae bacterium | reverse complement strand
GGGTACTTCCAGGTGATCGCCGAACCGGTCTCCACCTGGGTCCAGGAAATGTGCGCGTGGCGTCCGCGGCACTCGCCGCGCTTGGTCACGAAGTTATAAATTCCGCCGACACCGTTGGCATCGCCCGGATACCAGTTCTGCACGGTCGAGTACTTGATATAGGCGTCATCGAGCGCAATCAGTTCGACCACCGCCGCGTGCAGCTGGTTCTCGTCGCGCTGCGGCGCCGAGCAGCCTTCCAGGTAGCTCACCTGGCTGCCGGCGTCCGCGATGATGAGCGTGCGTTCGAACTGCCCGGTGTTCAGCGCGTTGATGCGGAAGTAGGTCGACAGTTCCATCGGGCAACGCACGCCCTTCGGCACGTACACGAACGAGCCATCCGAGAACACCGCGGAGTTGAGCGTTGCGAAGAAGTTGTCGGTGTACGGCACGACGCTGCCCAGGTACTGCTCGATGAGCTCGGGACGAGTGCGCACGGCTTCCGAGAACGGACAGAACACCACGCCCGCGGCCGCAAGTCGCTCCTTGAACGTGGTCGCCACGGAAACGCTGTCGAACACCGCGTCCACCGCGACCCCGGCGAGCCGCGCGCGCTCGTGCAGCGGCACGCCGAGCTTCTCGTAGGTCTCGAGCAGCTTCGGATCGACCTCAGCGAGACTCTTCGGCCCGTCCTTCCTGCCCTTCGGTGCCGAGTAGTAGGAGATGCTCTGGTAGTCGATCGGTGCGAACCTTACGTGCGCCCAATGCGGCTCGCGCATGGTCAGCCAGTGGCGCAGCGCCTTCAGCCGCCACTCGGTGAGGAAGGCCGGCTCCTGCTTCTTGCGCGAGATGAGGCGCACCACATCCTCGTCCAGGCCGGGCGCGACCGTGTCGGCATCGATGTCGGTCACGAAGCCGTGCCGGTAGCCTCGCGCGATGAGGGTCTCGAGTTGTCGCGCGCTTTCGCTCATGGGCTCACTCATGATCGGCTCACTCACGATCGCACCGGCACGCGCGAGGCGGCCGCCTTCATCTCACGCTCGAGCGCCGGCAGACGTGCCGGGGCGGCGTCCAGTCCCGCGAGCTGCGCCAGACTCACCTCATAGAGCGAGCGCCGGATGGCAAGGTTCAGGCGCTGCCACACGCGCGCGACGCGGCAGCTGTCCTCGATCTCGCAGTTGCCGTGCCCCGCGGAGCAGTCGGTGAGCGCCACCGGACCCTCGAGGGCGTCGAGTATCGCTGCCGCGCTGATCTGTGCCGCCGGACGCGCCAGCTGGTAGCCGCCGCGCACACCCCGGGTCGAGGTCACCAGCCCGGCGCGCTGCAGCTGCTTGAGGAGCTTGCATACGGTAGGGGCGGCGATGTGCGTCTGCTCGGCGAGGGACGCTGCGGTCTGCACGCGCCCAGGCTCGCCGGCGAGCGCGCCGAGCAGCACGGTGGCGTAGTCGGTGAGCCGGCTGATACGCAGCATGGAGTGCACTCCTCTAAACTAGGACTAGTTTAGTACTAATTTGCGGTGGAACCAAGCGGGCGCGCCAGTGTGGCATCCGCGCGCGGCAGTGCGGCCCGCCGGTGGGCTGATTTGCTATCCTTGGCGCCGCAATTTCCAGGGTTGTAGTCAAGACGGCTGCGCGCCGCGCTTCGCGCGCCTGCCACGCGCACGCCGTCGCTGCCGGAGGATTTGACGATGAACTCGAGTGAGCTCATGCGTGTTGCCAACGCGATGGTCGCCAGGGGCAAGGGCATCCTGGCCGCGGACGAAAGCACCGGCACCATCAAGAAGCGCTTCGACAGCATCAAGCTGGAGTCGACCGAGGAGCATCGCCGCAGCTATCGCGAAATGCTGTTCACGGCGCCGGGGGCCGCCGAGTCGATCAGCGGCGTCATTCTGTACGACGAGACCATTCGTCAGAAGACTAAGGAAGGCACGCCGTTTCCGCACTACCTGACCAAGCAGGGAATGCTTCCCGGGATCAAGGTGGACCTGGGCGCGAAACCTCTCGCGGGTTTCAGCGGCGAGACTATTACCGAGGGACTGGATGGCTTGCGCGAGCGCCTCACTGAGTACCGCGCACTCGGCGCACGCTTCGCCAAATGGCGCGCGGTCATCGACATTGCCGACGGCATTCCCAGCGGATTCGCCATCAGGGCGAACGCGCATGCGCTGGCACGCTATGCGGCGCTGTGCCAGGAGAACGACATCGTGCCGATCGTCGAGCCGGAGGTGCTCATGGACGGCGCACATTCAATCGAGCGCTGTGAACAGGTCACCGAGGAAGTGCTCGAGCGCGTGTTCCGCGCGCTGTTCGAACAGCGGGTGCTTCTGGAAGGCATGGTGTTGAAGCCCAACATGGTGATTTCGGGCAAGAAGGCTGCGAATCGTGCGCCGCCGCAGGCCGTGGCCGAGGCCACGGTGCGCGTGCTCAGGCGGCACGTTCCGCCGGCGGTGCCGGGGATCGCGTTTCTGTCGGGCGGTCAGTCGCCCTTGGAGGCGACGCTGCACCTGTCGCTGATGAACAAGCTCGGCCCGCTCCCATGGTCGCTGACCTTCAGCTACGGTCGCGCACTGCAGGACACCGCGCTCAAGGCCTGGGGTGGGGCCGCGGCGAATTTCGCCGCGGGGCAGAAGGAGCTTGCCAGACGCGCGAGGCTCAATGGCCTGGCGACCACCGGGCGCTACGCCGCCGACATGGAGAGCCAGGCCGCCTGAGCCTCAAGGCGGCCACCGCGATCGCGTGACAAGCCCGGCATCCTCACAACTCACGTCAGTCGCTTCGGCGGCTGACGTGGTGGTCAACGTGCGCGGCGTGCACTACGCCATGAACGGGCGGGCGATTTTCTCCGGGCTCGACCTGCAGGTCCGGCGCGGGCGCATCACCGCTATCATGGGACCGAGCGGTACCGGCAAGACAACGCTCCTCAGGCTCATCACCGCCCAGGTCGCCGCCGATCGTGGCGCGGTGACGGTGTTCGGCCAGGAACTCGCGGCTTTAAGTGCCAGCGAGGTTTACGGCCTGCGCGGGCGCATGGGCATGTTGTTCCAGAATGGCGCGCTGCTTACCGACATGGACGTGTTCGAGAACGTTGCCTTCCCGGTGCGCGAGCACGCCGATCTTCCCGAAGCGCTCATCCGCACGCTGGTGCTCACGAAGCTCCAGGCCGTGGGGCTTCGGGGCGCTGCGAAGCTCATGCCCGGGGAGCTCTCGGGCGGCATGGCGCGGCGCGTGGCGCTGGCGCGCGCCATCGTCATGGACCCGGAGGTGCTGATTTACGATGAGCCCTTCGCCGGCCTCGATCCGATCTCGCTCGGCGTCATTCTGCGCCTCATCAAGCACATGAACGAGGCGCTCGGGATTACCAGCATCGTGGTTTCCCACGACGTGCACGAGCTCGCCACCATCGCCGCCGACAGCTACCTGCTCTCAGACGGGCGGGTAGCCGCCGCGGGCACTCCGGCGCAGTTGCAGGACAGCGATTCGCCGGCGGTGCGGCAATTCATGACCGGCAGCCCCGACGGTCCGGTGGCGTTCCACTACCCGGCGCCCGACTACGCGACGCAGCTGTTCACGGCGGACGAGTCATGAGTAACGGCGGCGGCCCCCACGGCTTCATCCTCGAGGGCGTGCGCCGGCTCGGATCGGTGCTGATCTTCCTCGTGCGGCTCCTCGGTCAATGCGTGCCGGCGCTCGGCCGGCCGCGCCTCCTGGTGCACCAGATCTACAACGCCGGGGCCCGCTCGCTCATCATCATCATGCTGGCGGGGCTGTTTGTCGGCATGGTGCTCGGCCTGCAGGGCTACGACCTGCTGTCGCGGTTTGGCTCCGTGGAGGCGCTCGGCACGGCAGCGGCACTCGGACTTTTGAAGGAACTGGCGCCGGTCATCACGGCGCTGCTGTTCGCCGGCCGCGCCGGCACGGCGCTCACTTCGGAAATCGGCCTGATGCGCGCCACGGATCAGCTCACGGCGATGGAGATGATGGCGGTCGACCCGCTGCGCTATGTCGCCGCGCCGCGGTTTCTGGGCGGTGTGATCGCCATGCCGCTGCTGACGGCGATCTTCAGCGTCATCGGGCTCTACGGCGCGCAGCTCATCGGCGTGCAGCTGATGGGCGTCGACAAGGGCGTGTTCTGGTCGCAGATGCAGGGCTCGGTCGCAGTGCGCAATGTCACCGAGGGGTTGGTGAAGAGCCTGGTGTTCGGCATCGCCTGCAGTCTCATCGCCGTGCATGAGGGGTATAACGCCGCACCGACCGCCGAAGGTGTGGCGCTCGCGACCACGCGCACCGTGGTCGCCTCCTCGGTGATCACGCTGCTGCTGGACTATGTGCTGACCGCGGCATTCCTGTAGAGGAGAATTGAGCCATGCGTGCCAATCGAACCCTGGAGATCGGAACCGGCCTGTTCGTGCTGCTGGGTTTCGCCGCGCTCCTGTTTCTCACCACGCAGCTGCCGTCGAGCGGTGTAAAGTTCGGCCGCGTGAAGGCCGGCTATCACGTGAGCGCCGAGTTCGAGAACATAGGCGACCTCAAGGTGGGCTCCCCGGTGACCATGGCGGGGGTGCGAGTGGGGGATGTGGTGGGGATCCGTTTTGATTCCAAGGACTACAAAGCGGTGGTCAGCTTGCGCATCGACCCCCAGTACAACCAGATTCCCGAGGACAGCTTCGCCAGCATCCAGACACAAGGGCTGCTCGGCGGCAAATACGTCGGCATCAGCCCTGGAGGGCTCGAGAGCTACCTCAAGGACGGCAGCCGCATTGACCAGACCCAGCCCGCCATCGTGCTCGAGAGCCTGATCAACAAGTTCTTCGCAAACTACTCGAGCAAGAGCGGCGCCGGCAGCCAGAGCCAAGCCGCAGACAACCCGAGCAAGGTGGAGTCAAAGAAATGAGACACGCGACAGTTGTATTGACCGGCATGTGGCTGGCGTGCGCCCTGGCACACGCGCAGGCGCAGCCGCCCCCTGCGGCGCAGGCTCAGAGCGCGGCCGCGCCGAGCGCGCCCGGCGGCGAGGGACCCAGCGAGGTCGTGCAGACCGCCGCCCAGAGCATGCTCGGGGAACTCGACAAGGATCGCGATGCCTACCGCCGCGACCCGGCAAGAGTCGGACAGCTGGTCGACAAGTACCTGCTGCCGCACTTTGACACCGAGTTCTCGGCACGCCTGGTACTGGGTGCGCACTGGCGCACGGCGACCCCCGAGCAGCGCAAGCACTTCGTCGACGCCTTCTATCATTCGCTGCTGAAGAACTACGGCAGCGCCCTGGTCGACTTCACCGCCGACCGGCTCAAGATCTTTCCCAGCAAGGTCGATCCCGACGCGGCGCGGGCTACGGTGCGCACCGAGGTCAAGCGCAGCAACGGCGATCGCGTCGCCGTCAACTACTACCTGCGCAAGACGCCGCAGGGCTGGAAGGCGTGGGACGTGGTGATTGACGGCATCAGCTACGTCAACAGCTACCGCGAGGACTTCAGCGAGCAGATCGAGCAACAGGGGATCGATGCGGTCATCAAGCGGCTCGAGTCGGGCGAGAAGCCCAGTGCGATCGGCAAGCAGACCGGCGGCAAGGGCGGATGAACCGCGGCAGCGATAGTGCCGCATCTTTCCGGCTGGTGGCGTCGGGGAACGGGCGGTTTGCGGCCGAAGGAGCGCTGACGTTTGCAACCGCGCGTGAGGCAAGCGAGCAGGGATTGCGGTCCCTCGCCAGCGCGGCCGCTCCTGAGCTCGAAGTCGATTGCAGCGGCATCGTTGCCTCCGACAGCGCGGGACTCGCAGTGCTGCTGGACTGGCTGGGCGCCGTGAAGCGCGCCGGCCGCAGGCTGCGTTACACGCAGCTGCCCGCTGGCCTCAAGGCGCTTGGCCGGATCAGTGAAATCGAGGAGCTGCTCGAGCGCGGTGTGTAGCGGCGTGCGGCGCGCCCGGTGAGCCGCTGTGGCTAACGCGGCGGCGGGGCCTGCGGCGGTGGCGATGCCCCTTCGGGCGTCGGCTGGTCCTGCGCCGATTCCTCGAGCAGTTTCTGCTCCTGTTCCTCCTCGTTCCGTGACTGCCCGCCGTTCACCTTGAAGTCGCGGTGCTTCAGGTAGAGGTTGCGCACGAACGCGTACGGATCGTACGCGCTCTCGAGCGTACTCTGGTAGTCCAGAAGGCGCGCGCGCGTGTCGATCGCCCGCAACCCCGCCAGCCCGTACTTGACGTAGGCCTTGCGGATGTAATGCCGCGGGTTGCTGTACTCATCGCCAACGCGGCCGAGCGCGTCGCGGATGTCAGAAGGGCCAAGAAACGGAATCACCAGATACGGTCCGGTGCGAGCGCCCCACTTGCCGAGCGTCTGGCCGAAATCGCGCTCGTTCTTGTCAAGGCCTGCCGCCGTGGCTGGATCAAACAGGCCGCCGATACCGAGGGTGGTGTTGAGCAGCAGCCGTCCGGTGTCGGAAACGAAAGGCTTGAATTGCCCCTGCAGCAGGTCGTTGACCATGACAGTCGGATACTCGAGGTTATCGAGGAAGTTGGTGACACCGGTCTGCACGAAATGCGGGGTCACTTTGCGGTAGCCGCGCGCCACGGGCCGGAGGATCGCCCGGTCGAACGTGTCGTTGAAGCGATAGGTGGCGCGATTCGTTCGCTCCCATGGGTCGCGCGGATCGCGCTTGCCGGGCGGTAGCGCGGCGCAGCCGAGCAGCAGCAGCAGGCAGGCCGATAACAGTGACAGTCGGATGATCGATGGCATAGGGAGTGCGCAGGCAAACAAAGCGCGCATTGTAGCAGCAGCGCGCCACGAGTCCGGTGCGCATTGTTCGCCGTGCGCAAGATGCGCTGCGGTGCCGCTCAGTGCCCGCCGCCGCGCCGCTGGCCGGAAGGCTGCTGACCCTGGCCGTCGCCGTTGTTACTGAGCCGGCGCTTGCGGGTGCTGGCGAGATAGTCACGCACCTCATCGAGGCGCGCCTGGTAGCGCTGACGCTGTATCGGGCTGATGTTGGGAGAGGCGAGCGCCAGCTGCAGCTGCTGCGCCGCAAGCGCGAGGTCACCGCCCGCGATCTGGTATTCGCCCATGTAGAAGTAGGCGTCGCCGGCATCACCCGCGGCGCTGGCGGCGAGCGCCGTGAGCCTTATCTGCTCCGGCGTGGGCGGCACGTTGTTGAACAGGTCGAGCAGCATGTTGTGCGCGGCCGCGGGCCGGCCTGCGGCCATGAGTGTTTCCGCGTAACGCACCGTCAGCGGCACGTTGCGTGGAAACAGTCCTGCGGCGTGCTGGAAGGTCGCGAGCGCCTCGTCGAGGTGTCCGGCCTTGGCCTGCGCCTGGGCGAGTGCGACGTGCAGCAAAGTGAGCCCCTCGTGCTGCTGCACGAGTGGCGCGAGGATGCGGGTCGCCTCATCCGCGCGATTGCCGCCCAGCAGCGCCAGCGCCTCGCCGTAGCGGTTGCCGAGCGTGGCGTTGCCGTGGGCGATTTTCTGGGCGTAATGCCCGGCGAGGTCCACATCGCCGGTCGCGGTCAGCACCCGCACCCGCTCGCGGATCAGCTCATAGCTTTGCGAGTCCTTGCCCTTGCGCGGCGGGAACTGCGCCGCCCGCGCGCGTGCCTCGCCGATGCGGTCGGAGTTCACGGGGTGATCGACCAGCATCGCGGGAATGTAGGTCGCTGCCAGTCCCTCGTGACGGCTCATGGTCTCGAAGAAGCTGCCCATCGAGTTGGCGTCAAAGCCCGCGCCGGCGAGGTAGCCGATGCCGACGCGGTCGGCTTCCATTTCGTTGTCGCGCGTGAAGTTGATCTGCTGCTGGACGGCGAGCCCCTGGGCGGCGGCGATGCCGCCCTCAATCGCCTGCCCGCCGCCGATGGCGCCGAGCAGGATCGCCGCCAGAATGGCGGCCGCGGAGGTGATGCTCTGCTGGCCCTGTGCGCGGATCATGCGCGCGATGTGGTGTTGCGTCACGTGCGCGATTTCGTGCGCCATGACGCTCGCCAGCTCCGATTCGGTCGAGGTGGCGAGCACCAGCCCGTCGTGCACGAACACGAAGCCGCCGGGCACGGCAAACGCGTTGATGCTCGGGTCCTTGATCACGAAGAACTGGAAGCCGCGGCCACCGTCGGCACTTTGCGAAGCGAGCCGCATGCCGACCGACTGCAGGTACTCGCCGACTTCCGGGTCCTCGAGCAGCGCGTTCTGGTCGCGCAGCTCGCGCGCCACCATGGCCCCCACGCGAAACTCATCGCTCTGCGACAGTACCGCGGCCGCCGGGCTGCCCATGTCGGGCAGGTCCGAGCCCGCCGCCGGGGCGCTCAGGTTCAGTGGCGCTGATGGCGGGTTGTCCGCGGACGCTACGGTCGCAACGGTGGCAAGGGCGGCCGCGAGGGCCGGCAGAAGACGGCGCATGATCGGAGTTTGACCGCCGAAAGCGGCCTGGAGTTTCCCCACGTTAACAGACGCTTACAAACGCTTACCCACTGCGGCCTGCGGGACGGGCCGGCCTGCGGGAGCTGCTTTAAGCCTACACCTAGAGGATGTCCGAGGCGAAGTCGGCCAGCCGCGAGCGCTCCCCGCGCACCAGCGTGATGTGTCCGGAATGCGGCCAGCCGCGGAAGCGATTCACGGCGTAGGTGAGACCCGAGGTCATCTCCGTCAGGTAGGGCGTGTCGATCTGGGCGATGTTGCCGAGACAGGCGAGTTTGGTGCCCGGGCCGGCACGGGTGATCAGTGCCTTCATCTGCTTGGGGGTGAGGTTCTGGGCTTCGTCCAGAATCAGGAAGCGGTTGAGGAAGGTGCGCCCGCGCATGAAGTTGAGCGAGCGGATCTTGATCCGGTTACGCAACAGGTCATTGGTGGCCGCACGGCCCCAGTTGCCACCCTCCTGCGACCCGGTGAGCACCTCGAGATTGTCCATGAGGGCGCCCATCCAGGGCTCCATCTTTTCCTCTTCCGTGCCGGGCAGAAACCCGATGTCTTCGCCGAGTGGGATCGTCACGCGCGTCATGATGATTTCCACGAAACGGTTGGTTTCAAGCGTCTGCATGAGGCCGGCGGCGAGCGCCAGCAAGGTCTTGCCGGTACCGGCCGGTCCCAGCACCGTGACGAAGTCGATTTCCGGATCCATCAGCAGGTTGAGCGCGAAGTTCTGCTCACGGTTGCGCGCCGTGACGCCCCAGACATTGTGGCGCTCGTTGCGATGGTCGCGCGTCAGCTCGATGGTGGCGGTTTCGCCGCTGATCTTGCGCACGACGCCCTCGATGCCTTCGGGGATGTCCTCGAACACCCCGTGGTTCGGCTGCCAGTCGCGCACCGCGGGGCCGGTGATTTCGTAGAAGGTGCGGTCGGCTTCCTTCCACGAGCGCATGTCCTTGCCGTGCCGCTCCCAGAAGTCAGTCGGCAGCGCCGTCATGCCGCTGTAGAGAACGTCGGCATCCTCGAGGGTCTTGTCGCTGTAGTAGTCCTCGGCGTGCACGCCGAGCACCGCCGCCTTGATGCGCAGATTGATGTCCTTGGAAACGAGAATGACGCGCGCGTCCTTGTGCTCGTTCTGCAGCGCCAGTGTCTGCGCCAGGATGGCATTGTCGCCGCCTTGCCCCGGCAGGCTGTCCGGCAGCACGCTCGCCAGCTGGCGCGTCTGGAAAAACAGCCGCCCGGTAGAGGATTTCTTGCCATGGTTGCCCGAGTAGCCGCTCGGCAGCTGCAGGCCCCGGTCGATCTGCTCCTTGGTGGCGTCGCGCATCATGTCATCCAGGAAGCGGCTCACCTGGCGGACGTTGCGTGAGGCCTCCGACAAGCCCTGCTTGTGCGCGTCGAGCTCCTCGAGCACCACCATCGGCAGATACACGTCGTGCTCCTCGAAGCGGAAGATCGCCGTCGGATCGTGCATCAGCACGTTGGTATCGAGTACGAACAGCCGCCGCCCGGCGCGCGAGCGGGGCTTCATTTCCCGTGACTCGCCCGACGCTGCGGTGGGACCGGGTTCATAAACGCCGCGCTGCTTCAAGGACTTGCTCCGCGTGACCGGGCACTTTCACGCTGCGCCACTCGTGGCCGCCGGCGGCCACTGCCCCAGGAACGTGCCGCGCTTCACCCCGAGGTACTCTCTGCCGTACAGGCGTTTCCATTTGATGACATCGAAGAGTCTGCGGACGGTACTGTTCAGGATTTGACCGGTTCGAGGATGGCGTCGAGGTTGAGCGAATCGCAGAATTCCATGAACTCCTCGCGCAGGTGCGCCACGTGGATGCGGCTCGGCACGTTGATGATCATCTGCACGGCGAACATCGGCGCGCCGGTATGGGCGGCCGGGTAGCTGCGGGTTGAGACTTCGGCGATGTCGATCCCGCGCGTGGCGAAAAAACCCGACAGCCCCGAGACGATGCCGGTCTGATCGAGGCACACCACGTCGATCGAATACGGCAACATGTCGGTGCGCGGGGTACGCGGCTCGGTGCGCTTCAGGTGAATGCTGAGGTTGTTGGTCTCGGCGAGACGCTTCAGCTCGGTTTCGAGCTTCGCCAGCGCGTGCCAGTTACCCGAGACCAGCAACAGCATCGCGAATTCCGTGCCGAGGTTCGCCATGCGGCTTTCGCTGATGTTGCCGCCGGACTCGCTGATTACGCGGGTCAGCTCGTGGACCATCCCCGTGCGGTCGCTGCCGATCGCCGAAACGGCCAGGTGCTGCTTCATCTGTGGGTGGCGGGTGAGTGTGCTGGCGATTCGCCTGGCTGAGTGTACCGGGAGCGGGGGCCGGTTGCGACTTCGCTCCACGGCACGCGATTCCAGGCTTGCCTGGACGCAAGCGTCACTCGTAACATCGCTCACTTCCCCGCGCACGTTTTGCAGGTCTCATGTTTTCAGGCAGCCTGGTTGCCATCATCACTCCGATGCGGCCCGATGGCGCCGTCGACTTCGAAGCCTGGGCGCGGCTGCTCGAGTTTCAGCTGGCGAACGGCACCAACGGCATCGTCGTAGGCGGCACGACCGGTGAGTCCGCGACGCTGCGCGATGCGGAGCTGCGCGAGCTCACGGTGCGCGCGTGCGCGCAGCTGTGCGGACGTGGGGCGGTGATTGCCGGGGCCGGCACCAGCAGCACGGCGGGCACCGTGGAGCGGGTCGGCTGGCTCTCGGAGCTGCCCATCGACGGGTTGCTGCTCGTGACCCCCGCGTACAACCGGCCGACGCAGGAGGGACTGTACCTGCACTTCGCCGCGGCCGCCGCCGCAGCGCGCAAACCGGTGCTGCTCTACAACGTGCCGGCACGCACGGCGGTGGATATGAAGCCGGCGACGGTGGCCCGCCTGTCGCAGGTTGCGGGAATTGTCGGCGTCAAGGAAGCTGTGCCGGAGGCGGCACGCATCGCTGAGCTGGTCGGCAGCTGCGGACAGGACTTCGTGGTCCTGAGCGGCGATGACGCCACCGCACGCGAGAGCATTGCCGCGGGGGCGCGCGGGGTAATTTCCGTCACCGCGAACGTGGCTCCCCGGGCGATGTCGGAGATGGTGGCCGCGGCGCTGGCCGGGGACCGGGCAGGGGCGCAGCGGCTCGACGAGCGCCTGAGTGCGTTGCACCGCGAACTGTTTGTCGAGGCGAATCCGATCCCGGCGAAATGGACCCTGATGCAGATGGGGCTCATCGGAGTTGGGATAAGATTACCGCTCACGCCATTGTCGGGGCAGTATCACGCCAGCGTGCGGGCGGCGGCGCACGCGGCCGGCGTGTTGGCTTGAGCTGCACGCCGCGGCAGTTAGCAGGGGTTTTTGAATGACGTCTGGTAGGGCAATCCTGTGGCTTGCACCCATGCTGCTGGCGCTGAGCGCCTGTCACTTCTCGCGGGCCAACTCCTGTCACCAGCCGCAGCCGTACATGAGCGCAAGGAGCGTTGCACCGCTGAAGATACCCGCCGGACTTGATGCCCCCGAGACCGGCAACGCGCTGCGCATCCCGGCGCTCAACGAGCCTGCGCCTCCGGCGCACAAGGGCAAGGACCCCTGTCTCGATGCGCCGCCCTCGTTCAAGGTTCGGCAAGCCGCGCCGACGCCGCAGGCCTGATGCGGGCCGCGACGGCATGCTTTATCATGCGCCGCCCTTTTTCGAAGGTGCCGGACCCGACCCGGATTCTTTCGAGAAAACCCTCGTAAGTCATTGAGTGGAGAGGTGGCCGAGCGGTCTAAGGCGCTGGACTGGAATTCCAGTAACATCTCAACGGGTGTTCGTGGGTTCGAATCCCACCCTCTCCGCCACCTGCAGCCGAGACTGGCATGACTCATGGTGGCCCGCATCGGTTTCTCCGCGACGACCAGTCGTGAATCCCGTCAGGGCCGGAAGGCAGCAGCGGCAGCGGCGATGTCGGGTGCCGGAGATTAAGCTGGTGCGGGCCGCCTCCATGCTGGCAGCCTAGGGACTGTTCATGAGCTATACCGCACTGGCGCGCAAATGGCGCCCGAAGAAATTCTCCGAGCTCATCGGCCAGGAGCACGTGCGGCGCGCGCTCATGAATGCGCTCGAGAGCGGACGCGTGCATCACGCGTTCCTGTTCACCGGCACGCGCGGTGTGGGCAAGACCACCATTGCGCGGATCTTTGCCAAGTGCCTCAACTGCGAGACCGGCGTCAGGGCTGAGCCGTGCGGTGAATGCGCGAGCTGCCGCGAAATCGACGCCGGCCGCTTTCCGGATCTCATCGAGGTCGATGCGGCCTCGCGCACCAAGGTGGACGACACCCGCGAGCTGCTCGACAACGTGCAGTACGCCCCGGCGCGCGGCCGCTACAAGGTGTACCTCGTCGACGAGGTGCACATGCTCTCGGCGCACTCGTTCAACGCGCTGCTGAAGACCCTCGAGGAACCCCCACCGCACGTGAAGTTCCTGCTGGCGACCACCGACCCGCAGAAGCTGCCGGTGACGGTGTTGTCGCGCTGCCTGCAGTTCAATCTGAAACGGCTGCCGGCCGCGGACATCGCCGCGCACATGCGCCGGATTCTCGAGCAGGAGGGCCTCGGGTTCGACGCCGCGGGCCTGAAGCTTGTGGCGCAGGCGGCCGACGGCAGCATGCGCGATGCGCTCTCGCTGCTGGATCAGCTGATCGCGTTCGGCGGTGGCCAGGCGGGCGAGGCGCAGGCGCGCGCCATGCTGGGCACGATTTCCCGCGATCAGGTGGTGCGTCTCACGGAACTGCTGGCGGGCGCCGATGCTTCCGCGCTGGTGCGCTGCGCGCAGTCGCTCGAGGAATTCGCGCCTGACTATGCGCAGGTGCTCGATGAGCTCGCCGGGCTCCTGGTGCGCATCGGACTCCGCCAAGCGGTGAGCGACTACGAGGGCGATGAGCTGTATGCGCCCGAGTTGCTCGAGCGCCTGGCGCGCGCCCTCACTCCCGAGGACGTGCAGCTGTTCTACCAGACCGCGATCATCGGTCGCCGTGATATCGGGCTCGCTCCCGAGCCGCGCACCGGTTTCGAGATGACGCTGCTGCGCATGATCGCGTTCCGCCCGGCGGGCGAGTCCGCCGGGTCGCGCCCGAGCGCCGCCGGTCCGGCCGCGCGCGTGGCGGCGAGCGCCGCCGCTGCGGGCGGCGCTGCCGAAGCCGCCAGCCTCCCCGATCCCGCTGGTGCGTGGGGGACGATCGTGAATGCGCTGGAGCTCTCGGGCGCGGCGCGCCAGCTCGCCAGCCACTGCGTGTTGATCGGCCGGCAGGGCGCACTCGTGCGCTTAGGGGTAGATGCGCGCAACCAGCTGGTGCGCACGCCGGCGCAGGAGGAGAAGCTCGCGCAG
>DASWUP010000302.1:0-20072 GCA_036401635.1 Steroidobacteraceae bacterium | reverse complement strand
CGAGCCCTCGCGCCACGCGCACCGCCGCGGCGACGTTGATACCGCTGGTGGTACCGAGAAACAAACCCTCCTCGCGCAGCAGTCGATACACGTAGCGCACCGTGTCGGCATCCTCGATGTACACGGCGTCATCGATCGGCGCGCCCTGCAGGTTCGCGGTGACGCGGCCGATGCCGATGCCCTCGGTGATCGATCCGCTGCCGGTCGCCCTGAGCGTTCCACTGCGGACGTATTCGTACAGACTGCTCCCCGGGGGGTCGGCCAGCACGCAGTGGACCGTGCGCCGGCGAGACTTGAGATACTCCGCGACGCCTGCAAACGTGCCGCCGGTGCCGGTGGCGGCGACGAAGGCATCGATGCGGCCGTTGGTCTGGGCCCAGATCTCGGGGCCGGTGGTGCGCGCGTGGGTGTCGCGGTTTGCCGTGTTGTCGAACTGGTTGGACCAGATGGCGTTGGGGAGCGATGCGGCGAGGCGTTGCGCGACCTTCTGGTACTGGTTGGGGTTGCTGTAGGGAACGACCGGCACTTGGTGCACTTCCGCACCCAGCATCTCCAGCAGCCGGTACTTTTCCGGGGACTGGTTGTCGGGCATGACGATCACGCAGCGGTAGCCGCGCGCGTTGCACACGTGGGCAAGCCCGATGCCGGTGTTGCCGGCCGTGCCCTCGACCACCGTGCCTCCCGGGGGGAGCTCTCCGCGACGCTCGGCCTCCAGGACGATCGCGCTCGCCGCCCGGTCCTTGACCGAGCCGCCGGGATTCATGAACTCCGCCTTGCCGAGGATCTCGCAGCCGGTTTCCTCGCTCACGCCCCTCAGCCGGATGAGCGGCGTATTGCCGACGGCGCCCACGAAGCCGCTCACGAGACTCACGCCAGCACTCCGGCGGCCGCCGCGCGGCCGGCGATGGCGGCAGCCATGTCAGCGGCGGCAAACGCCGCGACGTCACCTGTGATCAGCAGCGCCGGCGGCTCAACGTGCTGCCCGGCGGCGAGCGCCGTGATGCTGGCCAGCGTGCCGCGCACGATCCGCTGTTCCGGCAGGGTGGCCCGCTCGATGATGGCCACGGGATGCTCGGGCGCCGCACCGACGGCTTTGAGTCTTGCGATGATGTTCGCAAGCTCCGCCACCCCCATGTAGAAGACGACCGTGTGCTGCGGGTTCGCGAAGAAGCGCCAATCGGGCAGCGCGCCATCACGCACATGCGCGCTCACGAAGGTGACGCTGCTTGCCAGGCGGCGGTGGGTCAACGGCAGCTCGGCGGCCGCCGCCGCGCCGAGCGCGGCGGTGATCCCCGGAACGACCGTGTAGGGAATGCCGTGCGCGGCCAGCACCTCGATCTCCTCGCCGCCGCGTCCAAACACGAACGGGTCGCCGCCTTTCAGGCGTGCGACGCGCTTACCCTCATTGGCGAGGCGCACCAGCAACTCGTGGATACGCTGCTGCTGGCCGTGCTCGCCGCACTCCTTGCCCACGAAGATGCGGTGCGCATCGCGCCGCGCGCGTTCCAGCACTGCCTCGCTCACCAGTCGGTCGTAGAGAATCACGTCAGCCTGCTGCAGCAGCTGCAGTGCCCGCAGCGTGAGCAGATCAGCATCGCCGGGGCCGGCGCCAATGAGGTACACCTCACCCAGTGCCCGCCCTGCCGCAGTACGCGGCGCGGTGAGCTGCGAAGTCAGCAGTTCCCGCGCCAACGCCCGATCCGCCCCGGCCTCATCTCCGCCCAGCACATGCGTGGCGACGGGTCCGTTCGCGATGCGCTCCCAGAACCCCCGGCGAGCTCGCCGTGCGAGTGCGCGCTGCACTGCCTTGCGACGCGCGCCCATGAAGCGCGCGAGCGCGCCGAGGCGAGCGGGCAGGAGCGCTTCGATCTGCTCGCGCACGCGCCGCGCGAGCACCGGTGAGTGACCGGCGGAGCTCACCGCGACGACCAGCGGGGAACGATCGATGATGGCGGGAAAGATGAAGGTCGACAGTTCCGCATCATCGACCACGTTGACCGGTACGCCCCGCTCACGCGCGGCGGCGGCGACCGCGGCATTGGCCAAGCGGTCGCCGGTGGCGGCGATGACCGCGACCGCGTTCGCAAGCTGTGCGGGTGAAAATCCGGCGGCCAGATGCGTGAGCCTGCCCCGGCCGGCCTGCTCCTCAAGCTCGGGATGCAACTGCGGCGCCACCACGGTCACCTGCGCGCCGGCCTTCTGGAGCCACGCCGCCTTGCGCAGCGCCACCTGCCCGCCGCCCACCACCACGACGGGCTGCTCGTGCAGGCGCAGAAACACCGGCAGATAGTCCATGCTGTCCGCTCCGTGGCTCAGGCCGGCACGGCCGCGGCAGGCACTCTCGGATGCAGGCCGCATTCGCGCGACTCCGGTTGCTCCCACCACCAGCGGCCGGCGCGGCGGCTTTCGCCGGGCTGAATCGCGCGCGTGCACGGCGAACAGCCGATGCTGGGAAACTGGCGATCGTGTAAGCGATTGTACGGCAGCTGTCGGGCGCGGATGTACTGCCAGACCTGCTGTTCGGTCCAATCGAGCAGTGGACTGATCTTGTACAGGCCATGCTCCGCATCCCACTGCTCAGTCTGGCCATGAGCGCGGCCCGCCGACTGCTCGCGGCGCACACCGGTGATCCAGGCCGGGTAGCCCACGATCGCGCGGCGGAAGGGTTCCACCTTGCGCACGCGACAGCATTCGAGTCGCGCCTCGAGGCTGGCGTAGAAGCCATTCATGCCCTGGCGCGCGACCAGCCGCTCGAGCGCCTGGGCGTCCGGGTAGACGACCCGGATCGTGCGCCGGTAGCGGCGTTGGAGTTTTTCGAGGAGCTCATAGGTCTCCTCGTACAGGCGCCCGGTATCGATGCTGAACACGTCGATTTGCGGCAGATGTGACCAGATGATGTCGGTGAGCACCATCGCTTCGGCGCCCAGGCTGTTCGAGTACACCAGCCGGCCATGCTGCGCCAGTGCGGCGGTGAGCTGAGCGCGCACCGCCGCTGCTTTGCGTTCCAGTTCGAGCGTCGCCGAGTCTGCCATGGTGCGTGCGACTATAACGACGCCCCCCTGCTTCACTGAACGAATGATTGCTTCTGAAGGGCTGCGCGCCGGTTATAGACGGGTAACAGGACGGTGCCCGTTGGGTTAGTCTTGGCACGCATGAAGCTGCACCAGCTGCGTTACCTTGCCGCCGTCGCCCAGAGCGGCCTCAACATCACGGCGGCAGCGCAGAAGCTGCACACCTCGCAGCCGGGGGTGAGCAAGCAGATCAAGCTCCTCGAGGACGAGCTGGGGTTTCAGATCTTTGTGCGCGAGGGACGCAATCTCACGCGCATCACCCCCGCGGGGCAGCAGGTGATCGACCGGGCACTCAGGATCCTGCAGGAAGCCCAGAGCATCCGGCACCTGTCGACCGAATTGCGTGATGAGAGCAAGGGGAGCCTGTCGATCGGTACCACGCATACGCAGGCGCGCTACGTGCTGCCGGACGTGATCCGCGAGTTCCGCGCCCGCTACCCGCAGGTGCGCCTCAATCTGCACCAGGGTACCTCCGAGCAGATTGCGGAGATGGTGGCCAGCGATCGTATCGACTGCGCCATCGCCACCGGCTCAGAAGCGCTGTTTGCCGACCTGACGTTGTTGCCCTGTTACCGCTGGCATCGCACCGTCATCGTGCCCAGGGCGCATCCGCTGGCCAACGGCGCCCGCTTAAGCTTCAAGGCGCTGGCGGCGTACCCGCTCATCACCTACACGTTCAGCTTCACCGGGCCGTCCTCGCTCCATCAGGCGTTTGCCAAGGCGGCATTGACGCCAAACATCGCCATTACCGCGCGCGACGCGGACGTGATCCAGACATACGTGCGCCTGGGGTTGGGAGTAGGCATCGTCGCGCCCATGGCGGTTGATGAGCGCGATCCGGATCTCGTGGGCGTCGACGCCTCACACCTGTTTGCGGCGCACACCACCTGGATCGGTTTTCGCCGCGGCGCGCTGCTGCGCAAGTACATGTATGACTTCGCGCAGCTGCTCGCGCCGCACCTGGATCGGCGCCTCGTCGAACGGGCTCACCGCGCTGCTTCAGCCGAGGAAGTGAACCAGCTGTTTGCCGACATCAAGCTGCCGCAGCGCTAAAGCGCTACACGAAGAAGCGTTGTTTGCGAATACTCGTCTGCGGTGATCCTGGCTGATAGGCGACGTCGTAGCGCTGCAGCGCACGGCGGGCGGCGTCAGGATCCTCGCCGGCAGCCAGCTCGATGGCATCAAAGCCGCAGCGCGCGAGCAGGAACACCTGGTCCTGGCGCACGCCGGCACCCACGGCGCGCAGCTCGCCCCTGAAGCCCAGGCGCTCGCGCAGCAGCCTGCCAGCCGAGTACCCGCGGCCGTCGACCGGGTTGGGAAATTCCACCGCCACGAGGTCGAGCCGCGGCAGCTCGTCGGCGAGCTCCTCCACCTTGTCGACGGGGCTCACGCGCACGCCGAGCCGCCCGGACCATTGCCGCCAGCGAGCCGGATCCCTGCGCAGCTCCGCGAGCGGGATGATCAGCGCAGCGCCGTCCGCGGCCTCTTCGCCGAGATGACTCCAGTCATCCGCGACAATCTCACGCCGCCGCAGGATGAGTCGCATAGGCGCGCTCCCTGAAGGGCCCGAGGCCCACGCGGCGCAAGGTATCGATGAAGCGCTCGCCCTCGGCGCGCACCGCGCGATACACCTCGACAATACGCTCGATGGTCGCCGCAACCTCGTTCTTCGGCACCGACGGGCCGATGACTTCGCCCAGCGCGGTGAAGCCATTCGCCGAACCGCCGAGTGTAATCTGGTACCACTCCTCGCCATGCTTGTCGACGCCGAGGATGCCGATGTGGCCGACATGGTGGTGGCCGCAGGCGTTCATGCAGCCGGACATCTTGATCTCGATGTCGCCGAGGTCGTACAGGTAGTCGAGATCGTCGAAGCGCTCCTGGATCTGCTTCGCCACGCCGAGCGTGCCGGCGTTGGCGAGCGAACAGAAATCCAGTCCCGGGCAGGCGATCATGTCGGTGAGAGTGCCGATGTTCGGCATGGCGAGCGCCAGGCGCTCGAGCTCGAGCCACACCTCGTACAGGTCGCTCTGGCGCACGTCCGCAAGCAGCAGATTCTGATTGTGGGTGGTGCGCACCAGGCCGAAGCTCACGCGCTCGGCCAGCGCTGCGACCGCCTCCATCTGTTCAGAGCTCATGTCCCCCGGGTTCTGTCCGTGCGCCTTCAGTGACACGAACACCGCGCGATACCCGGGCACGCGGTGGGGCCGCGTGTTGTAGCGATACCAGGCCTGGAAACGTGGCTCGCGGCCGCTGCTGGCGTCGCAGTCCTCGAGGACTTCGTACGGCTGTGGCCTGAAGAAGCCGCGCACCCGCTCGACTTCGGCCGCCGGCAGGCGCGCAGCGCTCGCGCGCGCGACCTGCCACTCCGCTTCCACCTGTTCGCGAAAGCGCGCGATCCCTAAGCTCTTGACCAGCACCTTGATGCGCGCCTTGTTGAGGTTGTCGCGCCGGCCGTAGCGGTTGTAGACGCGCAGGATGGCCTCCAGGTAGGACAGCAGGTCGGCCAGGGGCAGGAAATCGCGAATCACCTGCCCGATCGCAGGAGCCCGGCCAAGACCCCCGCCCACCAGCACCGTGAAGCCGATATCGCCTTGCGCGTCACGCATCAGGTGCAGCCCGATGTCGTGCACTTCGGAAGCCGCGCGGTCTTCAGGTGAACCGGTGACTGCGATCTTGAACTTGCGCGGCAGGTAGGTGAATTCCGGGTGCAGGGTGGCCCACTGGCGAATGATCTCGCAGTAGGGGCGCGGATCGTCGATCTCGTCGCGGGCGATGCCGGCCAGATGATCGGCGGTGACGTTGCGCACGCAGTTGCCGCTCGTCTGGATGGCGTGCATCTGCACGGTGGCGAGCTCGGCCAGGATATCCGGGACCTCAGCCAGAGCCGGCCAGTTGAGCTGCAGGTTCTGGCGCGTAGTGAAGTGCCCGTAGCCACGGTCGTAGCGGCGCGCGATGTCGGCGAGCTTTCGCAGCTGGCGCGAGGCGAGCAGCCCATAGGGAATGGCGATGCGCAGCATGGGTGCGTGCCGCTGCAGGTACAGTCCGTTGCGCAGCCGCAGCGGACGAAACTCATCCTCGGATAGCTGCCCCGCGAGATGGCGCCGCGTCTGATCGCGAAATTCCGCGACGCGTTGATCGACAAGCGCCTGATCCAGTTCGTCGTACTGGTACATGCCAAGGCACTATAGGTGCGCGGCTGCGGGCGGCTAAATACCGTCTGGTTGGGTGAGCCCCTTTCTGGGGTTATGAGCCTATGCAACACTAGCTCCTGAAGGCTTCAGGAGGCGCACGTGGCCGGACTTTATTTCGAGCAGTTCGACGTAGGGCAGCGCTTCGAGCACCTGGTGCGGCGCACCGTGACCGAGACCGACAACCTCCTGTTCAGCGCCCTCACCATGAACCCGGCGGCGCTGCACCTGGACGCCGAGTACGCCAAGGGCACGCCCTTTGGCGAGCGGATCGTGAACAGCGTGTTCACGCTCGGGCTGCTGGTGGGACTGTCGGTGTACGACACGACCTACGGTACGACCCTCGGCAATCTCGGCTGGGAAGAGGTGCGCTTCCCGCGCCCGGTGCTGATCGGCGACACGCTGCGCGCCGCGACCTCCGTGGTATCGAAGCGCGAGAGCCAGTCGCGCCCGGATTCGGGCATTGTCGTTTTCGAGCATCGTGCCTGGAACCAGCGCGACGAGGAAGTCGCTTCCTGCCGCCGTGCGGCGCTGATGATGAAGAGGCCCGTGGCGTGAGTGGGGAGCGCCAGCGCGCGCCGCTGCGCTCGCTGCTGTTCGTTCCGGGTGACAGCGCGCGCAAGCAGGAAAAAGCACTCGCCACGAATGCCGACGCGCTGATCTTCGACCTCGAGGATTCGGTGGACTCCGCGAGCCTGCCGGCAGCGCGCGCTCGCCTCGCGAGCCTGCTGGGCTCACGGCCAGCGCCGGGCGCGCCCGAACTGTGGGTGCGCGTCAATTCACTCGCCAGCGGCCTGCTGCGTGAGGACCTCGAGGGCGTTTGCGACTCACACCTGCCCGACGGCATCGTTCTGCCCAAAATCTCGGCTCCCGCCGAGATTGCCGAGACCGCCGCCTACCTTGGGGCGCTCGAGAGCCGCCTCGGTGTGGCCACCGGCGCGACGCAACTGCTGGTCATTGCAACCGAGACTCCGCAGGGGCTGCTGGCACTGCCGCAATATCCGGCAGTTCTCGGGGCGTCACCGGTGGTGATGGCGCGTCTTGCCGGATTGACCTGGGGCGCCGAGGACTTGAGCGCCGCACTGGGCGCGCTCGCCAAGCGCGACGCCGGCGGCGTTCTGACCTTCACGTTTCAACTGGCGCGCTGCACCTGCCTGCTCACCGCCGCGGCGCTCGGCGTGCAGGCAATCGATGGCGTGCACCCGGACTTTCGGGACGCCCAGGGGCTGCATCGGGAGCTCGACAGCGCCCGCCGCGACGGCTTTACCGGCAAGCTCGCCATCCACCCGGATCAGGTTGCCGCCATCAATGCCGCGTTTGCGCCGACTGCGGCGGAGTGCGAGCACGCGCGACGCGTGGTGGCGGCGTTCGCGGCCGCAGCGGGGGCGGGGGTCGCGAGTCTCGACGGCCAGATGATCGATCGTCCGCATCTCGTGCAGGCGCAGCGCGTGCTTGCCGCGGCGCAGCGCTCTGAGGGCCGCGCGTGAAGCTCACGAACCAGGGGCGTCGCCGCGCGCAGCGCCCGCGATGAGCGCCATCACGTGGGCGCTTCGAGCGCCAGCAGGTCCTCGGGCGTATCCACATCGAGCGCCGCGCTGGGCATGGGCACGCGCACCACCCGGTCGGAGCTGCGCCGTAACAACCCGCGCGCGCCGCCGTCACCGCGCAGCTCGGCAAGACTGCGGAACGCGCTGCGCGGGAAAATGGCCGGCACCCCGCTGGTTCCCGCGTACTGCGCGGCGGCGATGTAGCGGGGCTGCTTGCGCCAGGTGCCGGCGAGGCGCTTGAGATCATCAGCCGTGACCGCGGCCTGATCCGCGAGCAGCAGCATGACGCCGCTGCAGCTGGCCGGCAGCCGTGCGACGCCGGTGCGAATCGAGCTGGCGAGCCCCTCGCGCCACTCGTGGTTCACCACCACAGAACCCGGGGAGTGTTTGAGGAGCGGTGCCAGTTCGGCGGCCCCGGCACCGAGTACCACGATGAGAGCGTTCCCCGTGACCTCCGCCGCCCGGGTCACCGCCGTGTGCAGCAGGGGTCGTCCCGCGACCCGTACCAGTTGCTTGGCCGATCCGAAGCGGGTGGAGGCGCCGGCCGCCAGCACCATAGCGTACAACCCATCACCCACCCGGCCGCGGCGCTCGGATGCCGACACGGGCTACGGTTCTCGCGGCGGCGGGATGGCGAGCGATGCACCCGCGGGCAGTGTCGCGCGCACGCGCGCGTAGCGATTGCGCTCCTCGAGGATCGAGTCGGCATCGATACCACCGAGAAGGCGCCAGTCGCTGGTCCTGAGACTGAGCGCGAGCAACGCCTCAATGGCGTCGCGGCGCGCACTCCACGCGCTGTTGAAGAACTGCGCAAACTCCTGCCAGCTCTGGTGCGCACGATCGCCCGAGGAGGGCGCAGAGGTGCACGCAAAGGCCGCTTCGAGCTTCTCGAGTGCCTCGCGGCTGCGACCGCGATGCGCCAGCACCTCCTCGAGTGCACGCCGCGCGGCATCCCCGGGTGCGAACCGCGCGTGCCACAGGTCGCTCAGGCGCTGGTCACGCTCTTCAAACCACGCCAGCACGCACACGAGATAGTCCACGCAGGCCTGGCGGAATTGCTCCAGTGGCGAGCCGCTGGTCAACGCGATTACATCGGCACGCCCGAGCGCGCTCGCGCAGACGTTGGCGACCGCGCTGGCGTGCTGGCGCTCCGCGGCGAGCTGATCCCGGATGAGCTGAATCTCGTTCATCAGCTGCGGCAAGCGACGAGATATGACATGAAGTATAACGTATAAGCGACTGACTTAGCAAATAAATCACCTGGCATGTGAAGCCACAAGTGGGTGCGCCTGCGACGCCTCGCTCCCCGGCGTGGCGCGTCGGTGCACGAACGCGTGCAACTCCGCGACTATCGCGAGGGCAATCGACTCGGGCGTCCGCCCGCCCAGGGGCAGACCGACCGGTGCATGCAGGCGAGTGCGCAGGCTGTGCGCGAGCGCACCCAGCCCCGACAGCAGCTTCTCGCGACGCACGGCAGGGCCCAGCAATCCCACGTACGGAATCGCCGTGGCGGCGAGGGCGCGCAGGTAGGCGAGATCCGTGGACAGGTGGTGACTCATGACGACGGCGGCGGAGAAATGCGCCAGATCGAGCGCCTCGGGCAGGGCATCGGGATGCGCGAGGATAACGCGCTCCGCGGAAGCGAAGTGCGCCGCCACGGCGTACGCCGGGCGGTGGTCAACGAGCGTCACTTTCCAGTTGAGACGGGCCGCGAAATCCACCACCGGTACGGCATCGGGTCCGGCGCCGAGCAGCAGAATCCGCGGTGGCAACGAGAGCGGCACCACGAAGAGCTTCCAGGAGGCGGAGTGCCCTTCGATCCAGCCGATCTGCCCGTCGGCGGCGCATTGAGCCAGCGCGGCGCGCACGGCCGGTGTCTCGAGGGCAGGTTGCGCCGCAGGACCCGGTGCTGTGGAGCTCGGCAGTGCCAGGGCCCCGACCGGCAGATCCGCACGCGAGGATTCGGTCACTACGCCGATGGCGGTGGCGGTGTGCGCGGCCAGCGCGCCGGCAAGATGGGCGAGGGGTTGCCAGTCGTTGTGCGCACCGGCGCGCAGCAGCAGTATTTGCATCGCGCCTTCGCACCCCAGCCCCAGTCCCCAGATCAGGTCGTCCGGCTCCCGCAGGTCGTAGTTCACCGCGCGGGGCTCGCCGGTTCGGATGACCGTGCGGGCATGCTCGCGCAGATCACCCTCGAGGCAGCCGCCAGAGAGGAGCCCGGAGTAGTCGCCGTTCGCAGCAATCAGCATGAGCGCGCCCGGTTTGCGGTAGGTCGAGCCCGTGGTGTGCACCAGCATGCCGAGCGCCAGCGCACGGCCGGCGGCGCGTTCGCGCTCGAATAGAGGCAGCAGCGGACCTAAGAATGTTTCCACGCGTGCGCAATTATGCCAGCGCCGCGCGCCGGCGCTTGTGCTCGAGCGGTTGCACGTGCGGGCGCGGGTATTGCACCCGGGGCGAGCGGGCGCTTTAATTACACTCATGGTTAATAAAGCCGCGCTGGCCGTACACGGGCCGGGGCGCGAGCCGCCATTGAGCCCGGCGCGCAAGCGACGCGGACGTGGCCGCCCAAAGGGCGCTAGCGCGGGCAATGTGCGCGAACGGTTGTTGGGAGCTGCCCGGGAGCTGTTTCTGCGGTACGGCTACCGCGCCGTGTCGAGCCGGCAGGTTGGTGCCGCCGCCGGCGTCAACTTCGCGATGATCCGTTACTACTTCGGCGGCAAGCCGGGCCTGTACCGGGAGATCCTGCACAGCGTGTTGCCGCCTGAGATTGCCGGATTCGACGCCCCGCAGCCCGGGCGCAAGGACCTGAGGCTAGCGGAGATCCTGAGCAACATCACGCGGGTATGGGCGGCGAACCCCTGGATAGCCGGCTTCGTGCTGCGCGAAGTGCTGGTGCCCGGGGGCCCGATGCGCGCCATGTTCCTGCGTGAATTCCCGGGGCGCCTGGCGCCGATCGTCGAGCGCGCGGTGCGGGCGGAGATCGAGTCCGGGGGCCTCAGATCCGACCTCGACCCGAAGCTGCTGGTGTTGTCGGTGGTGAGCCTTGCGGTTTTCCCTTTCCTCGGCTTCCCGCTCACCAGCCGCGTGTTCGGCGTGCGCAACGATGAGGAGTTCGTGACGCGCTTCCTGCGCCATACGCAGGCACTGCTCACGCGCGGTGTTGCTCCGGGCGGCACGCCCGCCTGAGGTGCCTGGTCGGTGCTGCCGGTAGAGCGCGCACGCTGTCATTGCGCGTGCGCGGGCGCGTCAGTAGAGTCGCACGGGCTTCCTCGTGGTCTTAGAAATCCTTCGATGCTCAATCCCGCTCCCTGGGTCGTGCACAAGTTCGGGGGGTCGAGCGTCGCCGACGCCGACTGCTTCCGCAAAGTCGCGGCCATTCTTGAATCTGTCCCGGCGGCTCGCCTGGCCGTGGTGCTGTCGGCGTGCCGGGGCGTGACGGATGCGCTACTGCGTCTGGTGGCGCTCGCCGAGCGCCAGGATGAAGGCTTCCGCGGCGAGCTCGCGCAGCTGCGGGCGCGGCACGCGGCGATCGCCGAGGAGGTGCTGACCCCTGCCGCCGCGCAGTTGTACCTGGCGGGCTTTGACCGCGACTGCCACGACCTTTTGGGGATTCTGCACTCGGTCAAGCTGACCCGCGCGGCTGCCCGCAACGTGAGCGATCTCATCGCCGGGTACGGCGAGATCTGGTCGACGCGGCTGTTCCAAAGCTTTTTCGAGGAGCGCGCGCGCCGCCCCGGCGCCGTGCGCTGGCTCGATGCGCGGCGCGTGGTGGTCGCGGAATGGGGGCCGCTCGGTCCGGGCATCCAGTGGGTCGAATCACGCGCCAACCTCAAGGCGTTGGTCCCGGCCGATTTCAGCGGCACGCTGGTCATCACCGGGTTCGTCGCCTCCGATCTGCGCGGCGTGCAGACCACTCTCGGACGCAACGGCAGCGACTTCTCCGCCTCCATCTTTGCAGCGCTGCTCGGCGCGTCCGAGATCCACATCTGGACCGACGTCGATGGCGTGTTGTCGGCCGACCCGCGCCGCGTGCCGGACGCGACCGTCATCGACTCGCTCTCATACAGCGAGGCGATGGAACTCGCGTACTTCGGCGCCAAGGTGATCCACCCGCAGACCATGGCGCCGGCGGTCAAGGACGGCATTCCCATCTGGATCCGCAACACGTTTGCGCCCGACAAGGTGGGCACCCTGATCTGCGCCCGGCCCTCATCCGCGCTGCCCGTCAAGGGCATCACCAGCATCGAGCGCGTCGCGCTCATCAACCTGGAAGGCACCGGGATGATCGGCGTCCCGGGCACGGCCCACCGTCTGTTCGGCGCGCTGCGCGAGGAGGGCATTTCGGTCATCCTCATTTCACAAGGCAGCTCCGAGCACTCCATCTGCTGCGCCATCCCGCAGGAGCAGGCCGAGCGCGCCGCTACCGTGGTGCGCCGCGCGTTTGAGCGCGAGCTGCAGGAAGGTCACATCCAGAGCGTCGATGTCGACCCGGATCTCGCCATTCTGGCCGTCGTCGGCGATGGCATGGCCGGTACACCGGGCATTGCCGGCAAGGTGTTCGCGGCGCTGGGCACCTCCGGCGTCAGCGTGCGTGCCATCGCCCAGGGTGCCTCCGAACGCAACATCTCCGCGGTGGTCGAGGGACGCAGCGCCACGCGTGCGCTGCGCGCAGTGCATGCGGGCTTCTACCTTTCGCCGCACACCATTTCGATCGGCGTGATCGGGCCGGGAACCGTCGGCGCTGTGTTGCTCGAGCAGCTCGCCTCGCAGAGCGAGCGGCTGCGCGAGCAGTGCAAGCTTGATCTGCGCGTACGCGGCGTGCTCGGCTCGCAGCGCATGCTGCTCGCGGACCCAGGGGTGGAGCTCGGCAACTGGCGTGCGCGCTACCAGCAGAGCGGCACGGCGGCGGATGTCACGCGCTTCGTCGAGCACGTGCGCGTCGACTACCTGCCGCATACGGTGCTGCTGGACTGCACGGCGAGCGCTGCGATCGCCGGCTGCTACGCCGACTGGCTCGCGGCCGGTATTCACATCGTGACGCCGAACAAGAAGGCCAACAGCGCGGATTTGGCCTACTACCATCGCCTGCACCAGGCGCGGCGCGCGGGCGCGGCCCATTACCTGTACGAGGCCACCGTCGGCGCCGGACTTCCGGTGGTGCACACCCTCAGGGACTTGCGCGAGACCGGTGATGAGATCACCAGCATCGAGGGCATCTTCTCCGGCACGCTCGCTTACCTGTTCAACGTCTACGACGGCCGGGTGAGCTTCTCCGAGATCGTGCACGAGGCACGCCAGCGCGGCTTCACCGAGCCGGATCCGCGCGATGACCTGTCGGGCATGGACGTGGCCCGCAAGCTCATCATCCTGGGGCGCGAAATGGGCCTGAAGCTGGAGCTGCAGGACGTGAAAGTCGAGAGTCTGGTGCCGGCGGAGCTCACCAGCGGCTCGATCGAGGAGTTCATGGCGCAGCTGCCGCGCTACGACGGCGCCTTCGGGCAGCGCCTGCAGGCGGCGCGCTCGCGCGCTAAGGTGCTGCGTTACACCGGCACACTTACGGCGGCGGGCGAGGCAACCGTGGGCCTTCGAGAGCTCGATGCGCGCCACGCGTTTGCCAACATTGCGCTCACCGACAACGTCGTGCGTTTCGCGACGCGGCGCTACTGCGACAACCCGCTCATCGTGCAGGGGCCCGGGGCCGGGCCCGAGGTCACCGCGGGCGGGGTGTTTGCCGACCTGCTGCGACTTGCAGCCTACCTGGGGGCGCGGCTGTGAGCGCCGCCGCCGCGCCGCAGCGCGCGACGGCGTTTGCGCCGGCGTCGATCGGCAACGTCGCCATCGGTTTCGACATCCTGGGATTTGCGCTCGACACGCTGGGGGATCGCGTGACGGTGACCCGGCGCGCCGCCCCCGGGGTGGCAATCAGCGCGGTGCGCGGCATTGCCGGGGAGCTGCCGCGCGAGCCGCGCGACAACACCGCCGGGCGCGCGCTGCTGGCGATGCAGGAGGCGCTGCGTCCGAGCTTTGGGTTCACGCTGGAAATCGACAAGGGGATTCCACTGGGCTCGGGCCTGGGCGGTTCCGCGGCCTCGGCGGTTGGCGCCGTGGTGGCGGCGAATGCGCTGTTGGGGCAAGCCTGCAGCAAGCTTGAGTTGCTGCAGTTCGCCATGGCTGGTGAGGCGGTGGCGAGCGGCACGCGGCACGTGGACAACATCGCGCCCTCGCTGTACGGCGGGCTGGTGCTCACGGTCGGTATCGATCATCCGCGGGTGAAGCAGATACCGGTGCCGGTCGGCATCCGCGCCGTGATCGTCCATCCGCACATGTTCCTTGCGACCAGCAAGGCGCGCGCCATCCTCAAACGCAGCGTGGAGTTGTCGGATTTCGTGTGGCAGACGGCCAACCTCGCCGGGTTCATCTCCGGCTGCTACACGGATGATCTGGACATGATCCGCGCTTCCTTCGAAGACGTCGTGATCGAGCCGCAGCGCCAGGCGCTCATTCCCGGCTTCCAGGACGTGCGCCGCGGTGCGATGGAAGCCGGTGCCCTCGGCTGCTCGATCTCGGGCGCAGGACCTTCGATGTTCGCCTGGGCGCTCGAGGCGACCGCTCCGGCGGTGCTCGCGGCGATGCGCAGCGAGTTCGCGCGCCATGCGCTCGCGACCGATGAGTGGGTGGTCGAGGTGCGATCGGCGGGGGCGCGGGTGATTGAAGTGAGTGCGCGATGAGCGACAGCCCCCTCTTTGCGAGCTCGCGTGGCCAGGCTCCCGCCATCAGCTTCAGTGCCGCTGTGCTTCAGGGCCTGGCGCCCGACGGTGGCCTCTACGTACCGGTCAGCTGGCCACGACTCACGCCGCAAGCCTTTGAGGGCGCAAGCGACCTGCCCACCGTCGCGGCGCGGCTGCTGGCACCCTTCGTCGCCCATGATCGACTCGCCCCGATGTTGGCATCGGTCGCGGCCGAAGCGTTCAACTTCCCGGCGCCGCTCGTGTCGCTGGCGGCGCAGGAGAGACTGTCGGTGCTCGAGCTGTTCCATGGGCCGACCGCGGCATTCAAGGACTTCGGCGCCCGCTTCCTCGCGGCCTGCTTCGCGCGCCTGCACGGCCGCGGCGAGCGTCCGCTCACAATCCTGGTCGCGACTTCCGGAGACACGGGCGGAGCGGTGGCCGCGGCCTTCCATGAGCGCCCGGGAGTCGAGGTTGCGGTGCTGTTTCCCAAGGGGCTGGTGTCTGCCACCCAGGAACGCCAGCTCACCTGCTGGGGCGGCAACGTGAGATCGCTGGCGGTTCGCGGCACCTTCGATGACTGTCAGCGCCTGGTGAAGGAGGCATTCCTCGATGAGGAGCTGAAGGGGCGCTCGATGCTGTCTTCGGCCAACAGCATCAACCTGGGACGCCTGCTGCCGCAGAGTGTGTACTACGCGGCGACCAGCCTTGCGATCTGGCGGGCCCATGGCGAGCGCGCCTCGTTCATCGTACCGAGCGGCAATCTCGGCAATGCGCTCGCCTGTCTGTGGGCACGCCAGGTCGGCCTGCCGATCGGCGAGGTGGTGCTCGCGCACAATGCCAATCGCACGGTACCGGACTTTCTGGCGAGCGGTGAATGGCGTCCGCGGCCGAGCGTCGCCACCCTTGCTTCGGCCATGGACGTCGGCGACCCGAGCAACATGGAGCGCCTGCGCGCGTTGTATGCGCGGCCGCAGGACCTGCATACCGCGGTCAGTGCCTACTCGGTCACGGATGACGAGATTCGTGCCCGCATCCGCGCCGGCTATCAGCAGTTCGGCCAGATCTGGTGTCCGCACACCGCAACCGCTGCGCAAGCCTGGGAGCGGCTGCCGCAGCAGGCGCGTCAGGGGAACCGCTGGGTGCTCGTGTCTAGCGCGCACCCGGCCAAATTCCGGGAAATCGTCGAACCCCTCATCGGGCGTGCGGTACCGGTACCGGACACGCTCGCGAAACTGTTCGCGCGTCCCACGCAGTGTGTTGAAATCGACGCCGACTTGAGCGCGTTGCGAGCCGTTCTGCAGCGGGGGTACTGAAGTGAATGAGCTGGGCAAGTTATCGCCGACCGCGTGGGTATTCATCGCCTGGGCGGCCGCCCTCGGCTTGGGCCTGTGGCTCGCCTGGCGCTGGTACCGCCAGTATCGCGCGCGCAAGGCGCTGCGCACCGCCGTCACCGGCGGGGCCGCGGACCATCTCATCGACTCGCTGGTACCCGATGGCATGGGGGGCGGCTTCCACGTCGACTTCCTGCTGCTCACTCCGCGCGGCGTGGTGGTGATCGACCTGCGCGACATCAGGGGCAACATCTTCGGCGGTGATCAGATGGGGCAGTGGACGGTGATGGACGGCTCGCACCGCTTCACCTTCACCAACCCGCATAGCGCGCTGTACGACCGGATCGCGGCCGTCAAGGCGATTGCAGGCGACGTGCCGGTCGAAGGACGTATCGTGTTCACGCGCCGCGGCCGCTTTCCCAAGGGCCTGCCCAAGTGGACGCTCATGCTCGACGGGTTGCGCGCCGAGTTTCCGAGCGCCGACTTCACGGCCCCAGCTGACAGCGCCGCACGCTTCCGCGAGGGATGGCAGCGGCTGAAGGAAGCGGTCAAGCCCAGCAACATGGTCGACATGCGCTGAGGGGCCGCGAGGGTGCTCTACCAGCTCCTGGATCTGAGTATCGACGCTGAACGCCGGCGCGTCGAACGCGCGGGCGAGCCACTCGAGGTCGGCGGGTTGAGCTTCGAACTGCTCGCTTACATGCTTTCGCGCGGCGCCGCCGTCGTTTCGTTCGACGAACTGATCGCCTCAGTGTGGGCGCCGGCGGTTGTCAACGAGGAAACGGTCACCCAGCGGGTGAAGCTCTTGCGGCACGCCCTCGGGGACGACGGGCGCACGCCGCGCTACGTGAGATCGGTGCGAGGGCGTGGTTACCAACTGTGCGCGGCCCCGGTGCCGCCCGGAACGCTGCCGCCACTCCCGCGGCGCGCCGGCCTGGCGCCCCGGTGGCGCGGGCGCAGCGGTCGGCTGATCGCTGCCTCGGCGCTGGCGCTGCTAACGCTCGCGGGCGCGGCCGCCGCGTGGCTCATGGTCCATGCGCGCCGGACTGCCCAGCAGACCGCAGCGAGTTCCGCGGGCCTGCAACTGCTGGAGCGCGCGCGCTACTACGCTGGCATCGGACAGCGGGACAACAACGAGCGCGCCATCGCGCTGTACACCCAGGCTCTGCGGCAAAACCCGCAGGATCCGCAGGCACAGCTCGGTCTCAGCTTCGCCTATAGCTCCCGCGTTTGCCTTTACAACTCTGCGCCCGAATGGGCGGATGCGGCGGAAGTCCTGGCGCGTGCGGTCATGCGTGCCCAGCCGCGCAACAGCCTGGCGTACTCGGCGCTCGCCAGCTCAGAAGACTGCCGCGGACTGATCGATGCCGCGATTTCGGACTACGAGCGAGCGGTGGCGCTTGATCCGGCGGCGCGCCAGGGGGAGCTGGGCTCACTGGCCAACCTCTACGAGACCAAAGGGCGCCTCGTCGATGCGCTCAAGACCAATTTGCGACTGCTGCACGAGGGGCTGCAGTGGCGTTACGGCGACATTCAGATCGCCCGCGACCTCGAGCTTCTCGGCTTCACGGACGCCGCCGAGAGCCGCTATGCGCACAGCTTCCAGCTGTATCCGGACAACGTGTTTTCCAACATCGCCTGGCCGCGCTTTCTCATGTGTCACGGACGCCTTGCCGAAGCGCAGGCAGCGCTGGAGCAGGCCCTCGCGCGCGGCACCGAGCATGACCAGTTGTTCATGCTCGCCGGCGAGATGGCCCTGCTGCGCGGCGAGCGGGGCGAGGCGCTGCGTGCTTTCAAGCGCGCGCAGGCGCTGCGCCCGCATCACAGCCTCCCGGCAACCCTCGTCACGCTTTATGACGCAGGTGAGCCGGATGCCGGATGGGCCCAGCAGCGCGTCGCGGCGCTGCGCCGATCGATCGCATCCGGCGACCGATGGTCCGTCAACTGGATCGAAATCGGGGTGCTCGAGAGCGCACTCGGTGACCGTTCCGCAGCCACGGCGGCGCTGAGCGATGCGGTCGACGCCGGGTTCCTCGACAAGGCCTACCTTCAGTCTTCGCCGCTGCTGCAGCCACTCGCCCAGGATCCCGGATTTGGCCGGGTCCTCGACAAGATCATCCGGCGCACTGCGCTGCAACGTCAGGCGGTGCTCGCCTCGGACTGGGCGCCGCCGGCCCTGCACCTCGCTACGGCAGTGCCTTGAGGATGTACTCGCGGTAGATCTCCTGCGACTGCGGATGCGCGAAGCTCTTGTTGTATGCGGTGCTCGTAATCACCGTCACCAACTCCTCATTGGGCAGGATGAGCACGTAATTGCCGCCGTTGCCGGAGGCGGCCCAGGCGGCGACCTCGTGACCCCTGAGCGGAAAGTGGAAGTGCCACCACAGGTACCCATACTCCACTGACTCGCGCGCCTGCGCGCGCTCGATCAACGATGCATCGATCCAGGCTTTCGAGATGACCTGCCCGCCGTCCCAGCGGCCACCCGCGCGCACCATTTCCCCGATCTTGGCGAGATCACGACTGCGGTAGCGGATGCCGCCTGCGCCGTTGCCGACACCGGTCGGTGAGAACGTCCAGCGCACGCTGCTGATGCCGAGGGGTTGCTCCAGTACCTCGTGCGCGAACCGGTCGAGCCGCTTACCGCTCGCACGCTCCACCAGCGCCCCGAGCGTGAACGCGCCGGCCGTGCAGTACGAGAACGCGCGCTCGTAGGGTCTGTCGTGCGGCAGGGTTTCCCAGGGCGGGAACCCCTTGATCGGCAGATCAAGAGCGAAGCGCACCCAGTCTTCGATCACATACATGCGCTCTTCATTGCCGCGGGAGAACTGATTGCCGTCATCGCACTCCCACAGCGAGCTCATGGTCAGCAGGTCTTCAAGGGTGAAGGTGGCCTTGCGCGGATCGGGGTTCTTTACGGGCTGTTTGTCGGGAAAGTACTGGTACACGCGGGCGTTGACGCCAGGAATTAGCCCGCGATCGATGGCGGCTCCGATCAGCAGGGAGGTCACACTCTTGGTTGCTGAGCGCGTGTCATTCAGGGTCTCGGCTTCGCTGCCATTGAAGTAGGCCTCGTGAATGAGGCGCCCGTGCTGGGCCACCAGCACGCTGGTAATGTTCTGGTATGTGCCGTCGGCGATTCTTGCGGCCAGCTGCGAGAACAACTCGGTGTGCCAGCCGAGTCGTGCCGCATCGCCGACCGGCCAGCCGTCATCGAAGGCCACGGGCGCTCGATAGGCGGTGGTCGCGGGTGCCCCGAGCGTCGTGGCACCAGCCAGCGCGGGGACGAAAGACAGCATTGCCGCCATGCGGCGGAGCATTTGCAGGCGCATCAGAAGCCCTCCGGGTGACTAGGGCGGTGAGTACCGCACAGTTTCCGAATGAAGGGCCTGAAGAGCGTATGAAGATTTGTGAAGCCTGGTGCCCGCGCTAGCCTTACCCGAGCGTCTGCGCGTGATCCGCGAGCACCAGCGACACGCAGGTAGTGAGCTTCTTCGCGTACTCGATGTGCAGGAATTCGTTCGGGCCGTGCGCGTTGGCGTGCGGCCCCAGCACGCCCGTGATGAAGAACTGGGTGCGCGGGAAGCGCTCACCCAGCATTCCCATGAACGGTATCGTGCCGCCGCAGCCGATGTGCACCGCATCCCGCCCGTAGACCGCGCGCGAGGCACGCGTGATGGACTCTTCCAGCCACGGTGCGAAGGCGGGCGCATTCCAGCCACTGGTCGCCGAGCCCGAGCCTGCATCGAAGCTCACCTGTGCCCCATAGGGCGGCTCGCGCAGCAGAGCGTCGCGCACCGCGGAAGCTGCGCGCTCGGCATCGCAGGTCGGCGGCAGACGCAGCGACAGCATGCAGGCGATCTCGGGCAGCAACACGTTGCCCGCCGAGCCCAGCGCAGGCAAGCCTTCCGCGCCGGTGACCGCGAGCGTGCCGCGCCAGGTGCTGTTGATGATGAGCTCGGTCGGATCATTGGACACGGCCTGCACACCCTGGGCCCAGGGGAGCTTGCCGGCCACCGAGTCGCCGAGCACCTGCGCGGCCGCCGCCGCCTGCGCGCGCCGGTCGCGCGGCAAGGCGACGTGCAGCTCATCGAGCAGCAGGTCGCCGGTGACCGGATCCTCGATGCGGGTGAGGAGCTGCTCGAGAATGCGAAATGGGGTCGGCGCGATGCCGGTAGCCATGCCGGAATGCACCCCCTCGGTG